>CAVLCX010000201.1:0-3789 GCA_963661525.1 bacterium | reverse complement strand
CAAACGTAGTTTCAATGAAACAGCTTTTAGAAGCAGGTGTTCACTTCGGACACCAAACAAGAAGATGGAACCCTAAAATGGCTGAATACATCTTCACAGAGCGTAACGGTATTTACATCATCGACCTTCAGAAAACAGTTAAGAAGCTTGATGAAGCATATATGTTCGTTCGTGACCTTGCAGCAGACGGTGGTTCAATTATTTTCGTAGGTACAAAGAAGCAGGCACAGGATTCAGTTAAGGAAGAAGCAGAGCGTTGCGCAATGCCATATGTTAACGCAAGATGGCTTGGCGGTATGCTTACAAACTTCAAGACTATCCGTGGCAGAGTTGCTCGTCTTGCACAGCTTAAGGCTATGAGAGAAGACGGAACATTTGACCTTCTTCCAAAGAAAGAAGTAGTTGGCCTTGAACTTGAAATTGAAAAGCTTGAAAAGTACCTTGGCGGTATCACAGAGATGAAGAAGATTCCTGATGCAATGTTTATTGTTGACCCACGCAAAGAAAGAATCGCTGTATCAGAAGCAATTAAGCTTGGTCTTCCAATCGTAGCTATTGTTGATACAAACTGTGACCCTGATGAAATCGACTATGTTATCCCTGGTAACGATGACGCTATCCGTGCAGTAAAGCTTATTGCAGGCGCTATTGCTAATGCTGTTATCGAAGGCAGAGACGGTAATGACACAGCAGCAGAAGAAAATGCTGAAGAAGCAAGTGAAGAGACTGCTGAATAATTTAATATAATTATAACTATTTTATAGGAGGATAATATAATGGCATTTACAGCTCAAGATGTTAAGGCTCTTCGTGAGAAGACCGGCGTTGGTATGATGGAATGTAAGAAAGCTCTTGTTGAAGCTGACGGCGATATGGATAAGGCAGTTGACTTTCTTCGTGAAAGAGGACTTGCTGCTGCACAAAAGAAAGCAACAAGAATTGCTGCTGAAGGTGTAGTTCTTCCATATTATGATGCACAGGCAAAGAAGGGTGTTGTAGTAGAAGTTAACTCTGAAACTGACTTCGTTGCTAAGAACGAGAAATTTATGAGTTTCGTTGAAGGTGTTGCAAAGACTATCCTTGCAACAAATCCAGCTGATGTTGAAGCTCTTAAGGAAGAAAAGTTTGACGGTACAGACAGAACTGTTACCGAAACTCTTAATGACCTTGTTCTTTCAATCGGTGAAAATATGAAAGTTCGTCGTTTTGAAAGAATGGACGGTGTTGTTTCAACATATATTCACGGCGGCGGTTCAGTAGGCGTTATGGTTGGCTTTGATGTTGCTGATGAATCAAAGGCATCTGCTCCTGAATTTGATGCTATGGGTAAGAATGTTGCTATGCAAATCGCAGCTATGAGCCCTGCATATCTTGATGAAGCTTCAGTTCCTGCTGAAGTTGTTGAACACGAAAAATCAATCCTTGCAGCTCAAATGAAGGAAGATCCTAAAATGGCTTCCAAGCCTGAAGCAGTTCTTGCTAAAATTGCTGCCGGTAAGATGGGTAAGTATTATAAAGAAAACTGCCTTGTTGACCAGGAATTCGTAAGAAGTGATTTATTCCAAGGTTCAGTTAAGGGCTATGTTGATTCGGTTGCCAAGGAACTCGGCACTGAAATCAAGCTTAACGGTTTCATCAGAATGATGAAGGGCGACGGTCTCGAAAAGAGAGAAGAAAACTTCGCAGAGGAAATCGCAAAGCAAATCAACGGCTAATTAAACATTTAAGAGCATCTCGAAAGAGATGCTCTTTTTTAAGTATTTTAATTGAGAAGGTATTTTATGAAAAATTATTCAATCATTCTTTTTGACCTTGACGGAACGCTGACTGATTCATCACAAGGTATTATAAATGCTATTGTTTACGCACTGAAAAAAATGGGCGTTAATGATTATGATATGTCACTTCTTAAAAAGTTTTTGGGTCCGCCGCTTCACGAATCGTTTGAAAAGTTTTTTGGCTTTGATAAGAAAAAATCTTTGCAAGCTGTTGAATATTATCGTGAATATTTCAGTACAAAAGGTTTGTTTGAAAATAAAGTTTATTGCGGCATAACCGATTTGCTCAAAACTCTTAAAGAAAACGGCAAAACTCTTATCCTTGCCACCTCAAAGCCTCAACCGTTTACAGATAGAATTATGCAGCATTTTAACCTTGTAAAATATTTTGATTTCATTGCAGGTTCAAATATGGATACTACCCGCTCAAAAAAGGCAGAAGTAATTGAATATGCCATTACCGAATGTAATATTAAAGATAAATCGAGTGCGGTTATGGTTGGCGATAGAGCGGAAGATATGATTGGCGCTCAAACGGTAGGCATTGACTCAATCGGTGTAGAATATGGCTACGGCACATTTGATGAACTTAAAAATGCCGGTGCAACATATATTGTTAAAACGGTTGATGAGTTAAAATCTTTGTTAAGTTAATATGTATCGTTCTTTTTCTTGCTTATTTTATTATAATATGATAAATTGTAAATATAAGTTTTTGGCTTGGTGAGGATAATATGAACTTGAAAGGTAAGACTTGCTGTTTCAGCGGGCATAGAAATTTAGGTAAATATGATTACAATTATGTTTACCAACGAACTAAAGATATAATTACTTTTCTGGCTGAAAACGGTATTGTCTATTTTGGCACGGGCGGTGCAATAGGATTTGATACCATTGCCGCAAAAGCAGTTCTTGCTGTTCGCGAGATATATCCGCAAATAAAACTTATACTCGTGCTGCCCTGTGAAGACCAGGCGAGGTATTGGAAAGCAGAAAATATTGAGGAATATAACAAAATAAAGGAGCAAGCGGATAAAATTCGATATGTGTCAAAATCATATTATGACGGTTGTATTCATAAGAAAAATCGCCATATGGTAGATTGTAGCAGTATTTGCGTATGCTTTTTAACAGATTTTGAAAGCGGAACTGCTGTAACTGTTGATTACGCAATTGAAAAGGGCCTTGATATTATAAATGTGGCTGATGAATTTGATGATGTTTTATAAATGTAAAAAAGCAGGTTAATAACCTGCTTTTTTTTATTATAATTCTATTTTATCAAGTGGGGTGATGTTTAAGTCCTGCAATACTTGTTTCGCTTTTTGCAAATTTTCCTTATCCTCGTAAACGCTTGGGCTGTGTGCGTCAAGCCCGATTACAACATCGTTTCCGACTTTGCTTACTATTTTCCAAAAATCATGATTAGGATAATTTCTTTTAGCTGTAAAGCCTAAAAAATTAAACTCAAGCGGTATGCCGATTTTTTTAAGCTCGGTAATCATATATGTCATTTTTTTTATATATAATTCGCTGTCACCTTTAAAATTTATTAAATCGGGATGCGCTACATAGGTGTAATATCCGCTTTTTGCTCCGAGTATTACCTGACTGATGTATTTATCCAAAACTGCTTGTGATGTGGTTACACTGCCGGTATAGGCGGCGTAATCTTCATATTCATTATCTGTATAGTGCTGACCCAAAATTAAATAATCATAATTAAATGTTTTTAAAAATTCAATTTCTCTTTCAAAAAGTTCAGGGTAATATTCAAGTTCAAAGCCGAGCTTAATGCTGATTTTGCCTTTATATTTTTCTTTTAATGAATTTATACTTTTTGCATATCCTTCGGCTTCGTTTGGAAGCATTCTGAAACTGCTTATATGCCCGCTTGGAAAAATATACGGTGCGTGGTCGGAAAAGCCGATTGTACCATATCCGTTTTGAATTGCTTTTATTACATATTCCTCATCTTTTCCGTTTGCGTGATTGCAACGGTATGTATGAG
>CAVLCX010000200.1:0-3824 GCA_963661525.1 bacterium | reverse complement strand
GATTTATGTTGTAGGACGTCTTGAAACATATAATTTTGGTGGCGCTTCGGTTATTTTAAACGATAATTCTTATATGATTATTGGAGAGGAAGCGTCTCAAAATGCTTGTAACAGTATCATTATTACTGGTGGTTCTAAGTTCTGGTCACTTGCTCCTGTTTGGACAACTAATGTTGTCAGTGTTGAAAGTTCAAGTGCAGATAATTTGAGTGAATTTTTCTCGAATGGTAAACATACTATTACCCAAACAAATACAAGCAAAAAAACTGATGTTGAGATTAATGGTCTTTATATTGCTGAAAATTCGGGTGATATGACTTTAAACTCGTTATATATTAAGCAATACGGCAGACTTGAATATGATGGCGGATTAACAATCCTTTCGTCTATCAAGGTTGATGATGGCGGTTATCTCTATGTTAGTGGTACTGTTGAATTGGGCGCGGATTCTATTCTTGGTGTGACATATAAAGCTAAGCTTTCTAACGGCGGTAAGATGTATCTTATGGGTGGTCTTGATATAGTAAACAGCGGTGGCTCGGTAAATGACCCGGAAATTGCATTTACAAGTGATAATGCAGATACATTCATTGCTGCTAATTCTGCTAAGACTCTTACTCTAAATGGTTATCTTCATACCCAAGGTATTGTTAATATCGAAAACAGTGTTGTTATTAACGGTAACAAGAAGATTGACGGAATGCCAAACAGAGGTACAGGTTTTGCAGTTTTGTCAGGTTCGGTAAATGTTAGCGGCAGTGTTAATATTTCTGCCGGTAATGCATTATTCGTCAAATCAGGTTCTCTCGGCATTAGCGGAGATGTCAACATGGCAAGCGTAGTTTATAATTATGGCAAGCTTTATATTCTTGGTAATCTTAATGTTGATTGGAGCCAAACTAAATATATTACTGACCGTGATAGCGATTATGATATGAGAACAGGTTACTCACTTAAAAACGGCCAAACAATCGGTACGGTTGATGCATATCTTTATATCGGCGGTACAAATACACTTAAATTCTACGGTTATGTTCAAAACTTCGGCGAGATTTATTCAAATGCCGGAATGACGATAAAAGGTTGGTGCAATATGCCTGGCAGTGCAATTATGTGTGACACAGCATTTATAAACTTTAAGAATGCTAAGGCTCATTTTGGTGGAGGCGTTGACCTTAATTCTAATGCTCTTTATAACGGCGAAAATTCTGTGTTTGATTGTGACGGCGATTATACCTATGGTACTGTTACAATCAATCTTGGTTCATTTGCCGTTACAGGCAATGCAGAAATGAATAAAAACTCGGTTAATAATTCAAGCTGGAAAAATAGTAAGTCAATGTCGTTTATGAATGGCTTTGAAACTATTGATGGTGTTGAATATAAGAACGCTACCGTTTATATAGGCGGCAATTTGAAACTTGGTTCTAACGAGTTAAGCGGCAATGCCGGCTCATATTTCACAATGGGTAAGACTTATATCGGTGGCGATTTGCTTGATTATTGTAATCGTGCAAATGCATATTATGCAACCGCTATTTGGGCATTTAACTTCTCCAATACCTTTATCGGCGGCGATTGTTTCGGCGGTGGCGGTATTGCAACCGGTAACAACAGTATTTTTATGGTTGGCGGCGATTATCAATCAAAGCGAAGCACAAAGATTAACATTGAAATGTTTACCTATTCAGCAATCGATGCGACGTACTATTCATTCTGTGATGATAACCGTTCATACAGAAATGAATTTAATAAAGACCCTAATAAGTACAGAAGCGCTTACTTCTATGTCGGCGGCAATATGCTTTGCAACACCATTGGTGCTTCACTTTGGACCTCATCTGTGTCAAAGGTACCTGAAAATAATACCCGTGATACGGATATTTATTCAAATTCAAACGTTTATGTTGGCGGCTCAATGTATGTCAACTCTAAGCTTTATATGAAACAAAATGTTACTCTTGCGGTAGCGGGCGATAAGAAGCTTAATGACACAAGCACCTTAAAGGGTATTTTGGAAGCTGTTGAGGACGGAACAATCAAGGCTAATATTCAAAATCTTTTGAATAATGATGATTACAAACTCTTTGTATTCCAATGCCTTGATGAAAATATTTGCTCAAAGATTATTGTGAACGGCAGTATGCTTGTTCGTGATACCGCAAAGATGCGTGATATGACTAAAAACTACATTGCCGGCAATTTCAAGGGTAATGATTATGTTGAAATAGGTAAATCGCTTCTTGACGATGATGAGGACAGAAGTCAGGCGGCAGTTGCCGATGGCAATTTCTGGACTAAGGGCGACAGTCTTAAAACATATACTTTTGCAAATGCAGGATATACTTATGTCGGCGGTAATTTTGAAAGTGGAAAGTATACCAAACTTTATGCTTCAACAACTCTCAGAGTTAAGGATGATTATGTAAGCAATAAGTATTTGACCTTGCGCCACGACGCTAAGATTTATGTCGGTAAAAAGCTTAAGGCGCTTACATCTATTGAGGGTGGTTCTTACAGCGAATTTCACGTTGGCGGAAGTTTGCAGGCTTCAACATCATGGATTAAGCTTCGTGATTGCACAACTGTTGCAGTTGGTGGTAACTTTACTGCTCTTTCATATATTGAACTTGGTAAAACAGGTGATTATACAAGAACGATTGACGGCAATAATGTTACAGAGGAAACTGCTCACGGTATAACCGAGGGTGAAGAGCCTAAGTATGACACCGATAAGGACAGCGGCGACGGCTCATCAAGTGAGGGCGATAAGATTGACGGCAGTACAGATGCGGGTAAAGATACTACAGATACTGCACAAAGCAATGATAGCCTTAATGCACAAAAGGAACTTCAAGAGGATAGCTCTGATACTGCAAACGGTGGCACATTCTTTATAGGTCAATCTCTTATTTCTTACACAGGTCAAATTTTTGAATATGCATATTCTCAGGTTGCAGTAGGAAATTATGTATTCACTCCTAAGTATCTCACATTAAGGCATAATGCCGATATGTGGGTAATGCCTGAAACATTTAAAAATGCGACCTATAAGCATAAACCGTATGTCAGCGGCTCAGATGGTTCTCTATGGGGCGATATAGTTGATACACTTAAGAAGTTTAATTATACCATTAAGGATACTTTTTCTGCTAAGCAGGGCAGTATTTATACTCTCGGCTCATTGACTCTTAATAAGAACGCTTCGCTTATGGGTACATATGACTGCCTTGTTCAGGGCCAGTGTGTATTTAGACAGGATGCACTTGTATATCTCGGTCACGATTTCACTTGTACGGCAAGCAGCTTTAATTTGGATATTTCTTCACTTAAGGGTGAAACGAGTTATGCGGGATTTGACAGCCGCGGTACTTCGTCGCAGGATGGTGAAACATCATTTCCTGTTCTTGTTTATGCCGATAATGATATCAATATTTATACAACTATTGATATCCGTTTGACATATCTTATTGCAAACAAGGGTGATGTAAATATCTTCAATGTTTATTCAAAAACCGAAAATGCGGCATACAATGCAAAACAACTTCCTAATGCAATTTGCTCATATCAGGGTGATATCAATTACTTTGCTGGTTATGGCAAGCTCGGTGCATTGTTCTATGCTCCTAACGGCAATCTCGATTTTGACGGCTGGTATCAGGAAATTTGGGGCTGTGGTATTGCTAATACTATTGAAGATAATGCATATTACTTCAATTTGCACAGATTCCAAAATTGGCAGACTTTAGACCTTCACCTTGCAGAAAGTGGAAGTATATTCCTCGTATCAGAAGATGAGTATAATAAGGCGAGCGATGACGTGT
>CAVLCX010000199.1:0-3826 GCA_963661525.1 bacterium | reverse complement strand
CTTTCTCATTTGAATTATTTATTGATGATAAGGCAGTAGGCAAAAGCCCTGTGTTTGATAAAGAGGACGCTTGCAAGAGGGGTGTTAAAGCTGTAAAGAAAAACAGCAGAATGAAAGTTCAAAACACACTTGCAAATGACGAGGAAAAGACTAACCCAAAATATCTTGTTGAAGCTGACGACGAAAAGGTAAAATATACTTTATTCCTTCAAACAGGGGTAGCAGCTCTTGAAGGCAGTGCCGACAGCGAAGCAGAAGTTCTTGATATTATTGAAAAAATCGGCAATAATGCAAATGCCGCACCAATGGCTATGGCAGAGGTTGTTCTTTCTGAAAATGAGCAAAAGCAAATCAGAGTTGATAAGCTTTTAGCACTTCAAAAAGCAGGTAAAGACCCATTTGAAATTACACTCGCAAGCCAAACCCACCATTCAGATGAAATCAAAGCAAACTTTGATGAGCTTGAAGAAAAGGATGTTATCATCGCCGGCAGAATTATGACTTGGCGTGATATGGGTAAAGCTAACTTTATTGATATTCAAGACAGAAACGGAAGAATTCAAGCTTATGTCAGAATGAATGATGTGGGCGAAGAAGTTTTTAAGGAGTTCAAAACTTGGGACCTTGGCGATATTGTTGAAATCAAAGGCTTTGTTTTCAAAACAAAGACAGGCGAAATTTCAGTTCACGCAAAGGAAATCAGGCTTCTTTCAAAGTCACTTCTTCCGCTTCCTGAAAAATTCCACGGTTTAACTGATACAGATACCCGTTACAGAAGGCGTTATCTTGATATGATTATGAACCCTGATGTTAAGGAAACTTTCATCAAGCGTTCAAAGATTATCACTTCAATCAGAAATTATCTTGATAATCTCGGCTTTATTGAAGTTGAAACACCTATTTTAAATACTATTCCGGGCGGTGCTGCTGCAAGACCTTTCATCACTCACCATAACACACTTGATATGGATATGTACCTTCGTATCGCAACAGAGCTTTACTTAAAGCGCCTTATAGTCGGCGGTATGGAAAGGGTGTATGAAATCGGCAGAAACTTCAGAAACGAAGGTATGGATGTTCGCCATAACCCTGAATTTACCTGTATGGAACTTTACCAGGCATTTACAGATTACCACGGTATGATGGATATTGCCGAAGCTCTTATCCGTAATGCCGCAAATGAAGTGTGTGACAGCTTGCACATCACCTTTAACGGTACTGAAATTGACCTTGAAACTCCGTTTAGGCGCCTTACAATGATTGACGCGGTTAAGGAATACAGCGGTGTTGATTTTGCGTCATTTATGAGCGATAACGAAAAGGCTGTTGCAATCGCAAAGGAAAAGGATATTGAAATCGCACCGGGTAAAGCAACTTGGGGTGATATTCTTAATTCATTCTTTGAAGAATTTGTTGAAGAAAATCTTACACAGCCTACATTTATTATGGACTATCCGGTTGAAGTCAGCCCGCTTACAAAGAGGAAACCTGACTGCCCTGTTCTTACAGAGCGTTTTGAACTCTTTATTATGGGCGGCGAATACGGTAATGCTTATTCAGAGCTTAATGACCCTATTGACCAAATGTCACGCTTTGAAGCGCAAATGAAACTTCGTGAAGCAGGTGATGATGAGGCTAATATGATTGACCACGACTTTGTTACCGCTCTTGAATACGGTATGCCACCTACGGGCGGACTCGGTATCGGTATTGACAGACTTGTAATGCTTCTTACAGACAGCTATTCAATCCGCGATGTCTTGTTATTTCCCACAATGAAACCGATTAACGAATAATTCTATATTTATAATCAATGGGCAATTCCAATCGGAGTTGCCCATTTTTAAAAGAAACAGAAATGAAAACAGGATTTTGAGAGGTGATATTATGAGTAAAGCATACGATTTTTTGAAAGAATGTGGTTATTTTTATGTATTAACAATGAATGGTGATTTTCCAGCAGGGAGACCGTTCGGTGCTATAATGGAGTATGATGGAAAATTATTCATTTCTACAAATGATGGAAATAGCGCACATAAACAATTAAGAAAGAATGGAAATATTCAGATAGTTGCTAAAAAAGAGACAACGAGGGAATGGATAAGAATAACCGGAAAAGCTACTGAATGTGACGATATTAAGATGAAACAGAATTTAATTAAATTCCAGTTTATCAGCTTGCCTTTTGAGAGAGGAGAAATCCTTTTTTCAAAGGGCTTTTATATTATGATTTTTTTAGCAACAGTGTGTTGCTTGTATGACTTTTCCTTTTATGGTATATTTACATCAAGGGGGATTTATATGACTACAAAGGATATTATTTTTGAATTAAGAACAAAAGCGGGGCTTTCGCAAGATGAACTTGCGCAAAAAGTGTTTGTTACCAGGCAGGCGATATCGCGCTGGGAAAACGGTGACACTGTTCCAAATACGGATACATTGAAGCTTTTATCAAAGTTATTTAATGTATCAATTAACACTTTGCTGGCGGCGACAGATGTTTCGGTGTTATTGCAAATGCAGAGTTTATTTTGATTTGCACTTATGAAGAAAACGGAGCAAACCCGGAACTCGTGATGTATAAAAAAGATAAAAATAACCCCATACAAACCTTTTGGTTTATATGGGGTTGAATTATTTATTTTGCATATTCTATGCAGTCGGTAGTTATAAGGGTAATACCGTATTGCTCAAGTTTTTGAAGTGCATCTTTTTCGTTAATAGTCCAAGCACCAAGCTCCAAGCCGGCGTCTTGGCATTTTTTGATTATATCGCTTTTAAAGTTTTTATCTTTATTTCCGTTGAAATCAATGCCGCAGTTTTCAATGCTTTTTGCGTCTTCAATATCATCTTCGCTGATTTTTTGAACGAGGTAGTACATTTTGCACTGTGTAAGTCGGCGCATAGTCTGCAAATTTTCGATATGGAAAGAAATGTATACCGGATTTACTTCAAACTGATTTGCAAGTTCTACAATTTCGCTGTAATATTCGGTATTGTTTTTACCTTTAAGTTCTATGATGGGAGTCATATTGTACTTTTTGCAAATATCAAGATATTCTTCAAGCGAGCAGATTTTTAAATCTTCGTATTTATCAATATTCACACCGTTATCAACATTCATATCCATAAGTTCTTTATATGTTTTCTTTTCAATAAATGCCGATTTATCCATCATTCTGTAAGTATGTGAATCGTGTGAAATTATCCAAACACCGTCTTTAGTTCTGTAAACATCACATTCAGCACCCCAATATCCGTGCTTTCCGGCTTCGGTAAATGACGCTGTCGTGTTTTCCGGTGCAACGCTTCGCATTCCTCTGTGTGCAACAAGCGTAACATTATCACTTGTTGAAATAACGGTGTAATCCTTGGTTTTGCAATATTGATTAAGCGCAATTACACCGCCCAAAACAGTTGCTATAAGCAGAAATGCAACTATGCTTAATACTATTATGAGTATTTTTGCTTTTTTAGTCAGCTTTTTCTTTTCTTTAATTACTTCATCACTCATTTTTACTATCCTCTTGTGTGCTATCGTTTAACTGATACTCACTTTCCGGAAATTTAATAACCTTGCTGTTTTCTGTGCAAAATCTTCCGTTTAAATCCCATTCGCCCTTAACACCTTTTTCCTGTGCGCCAAGCTGAAAATGAAGCTGGGCAATGCCGAAATCAAGGCTTTTATCAGAATAAGGTTCTTCAACATATGCACTTATAACATCATTTTCATATCTGAAATGAACAGGACGCCTGTTTGTAGCAGACGGAGCTTTTTCAACAAGCTTCATTGCATATTCATAATAAGGCGGAAGTTTTTTATCGC
>CAVLCX010000198.1:0-3848 GCA_963661525.1 bacterium | reverse complement strand
GAATAAGGAGTTTGTGAGTATGTAAATCACTTTATTTGCAGTGCCAAATTGCTCACCGCCCTGAGTGCCGGCATAAATATGCGATACAATAATCATAAGCATTGCGGCAAGCCTTAATATTTCAAAAGAAGAATTGCGCGTTTTCTTTTTTAAAACGGTGTTTTCCATGTTTAAGCCTTTCTAATATTTTGTGCTTTAATATCAGCGTCTACTATTTCTTCACCTGTTTTGTTTATTAGCTGCTGCCTCGATTTTTCGGAAAGACCGTCGCTGATTTCGGCATTTATATCACAGGTTGAAAGCTTATCAAGTTCCTCTTTAGTTACTTTTCCGTCACGGTAATCGCGGCAGATTTTATTTTCATACATTGAATATTTGTTATCTTTAAAGTACCTTAAAAATTTATGCTTAATAACCCAGGTTGCAGGTACCCAAATATATTTATGCATAGCAGGGGATACAGAGCCAATCATCCAGCATTGCCTGTCACAGTGCCTTACTTTCTGCCTTACTTTATCTGCCTGCTCACTGCTCCAAAGAGTGTCCCAATCCGTTTCGTTAAGATTACCCATAACTTCTTTTTCTTTTGTTCCGTTGCAAGGCATAACATCACCGTATGGGTCAATAAAAAATGTGTCAAATGCCATATCGCACGCAAGTAATCTTTTTTGACCGTATATGTAGTTTATCAAACCGTGGTTAAAGTATGCTCTAAACCATTTTTTAGGCGAATTTGATTTTAAAAGCTCGTTAATAAGGTTTTCAAATTCTTTGGCAACCATCGGTCTGTTTTTTATAATATTTTTTGCTTCTACAAAATAAAATGAATTATGCAAAGACGCTGTCGCAAATTCCATATTCATTTCATTTGAAAGCTTATAAAGTTCAACTAAATCTTTGGCATTCGCATCTTGAACAGTCATACCAAAGCCTACATCGGGATGCTTCATTTCCACAAGTTTTTTAAGTGTTGTATATCCCTTGTTAAATCCGTCGTCAAGTCCGCGTATTTTGTTGTTTGTATCTTCTAAACCCTCAATTGAAATGCGGATACCGACTTTAGGAAATTCCTCGCAAAGCTTGATGATTCTGTCAGTAAAAAATCCGTTCGTGGAAATAACGATACGGTCACTTTTTTTATAAAGCTCGCGTACTATATCAGCCAAGTCTTCCCTTATAAACGGTTCGCCGCCTGTAATGTTAGTGAAATACATAGGCGGTAATTTTTTTATTGTTTCAATTGTCAGTTCTTCTTCAGGCTTTGAGGGCTTTTTATATCTGTTGCACATATTGCACCTTGCATTGCAACGATATGTAACTATTACTGTTCCGTTAAGTTTTTTCATGAAATTCACCTAAATTGTGTATATTTTCAGTAGCTTTTCTGTATATGTTTCGATAGTGTCAAATTCTTTTTTTGAACAATTTGATACCATATTTTCAAGTGTGCTGTTGTCTAATCTATTGATTGCTTCATCAAGTGCCAAACTATCGTTTGGTGGGATAAGATAACCGGTTTTACCGTCATCTATTAGTTCAGGGATACCGCCGATATTTGACGCAATAACAGGCGTTTGATACATAATGCTCTCCATTATCGAAAATGGACAATTTTCATACCAAATGCTCGGATACACAGTGCATTTAGCTTTTCTTATGAGTTCTTCAAGTTCATTATCTGTTTTAAAACCGATATTTTTCAGATTATTGGCATTATTAACTTTGTCTTCAATAGGACCCGAGCCGGCGCAAATGAAGTTTGTGTTTTTTGCACCTATAAGCGTTTCAATTCCCTTTTCTTCTGCAAATCTGCCGAAATAAAGAACATAATCTTCTTTTTTGCTTTTCTTCGGTTCGATTTTATCAATAAAGTTATGAAGGGTAACCGTTTTATTTTTAAAAACCGGGTTGGTGTCAAGCATTTTTTTCATAAACTCACTGCAACAAACAATATTGTCAATCCTGTTGTAAATTCCGCTTTTATTATAAATTTCTGCTTCGAGTGTTCCTAAAAGAGATTTTAATGTCGAATTATGTATGCATTTATTTATAGTGCAATTTTTAAAATTGCTACCAATACATTTTTCGCATGGAGTATTTGTATGAATATCCATCATCATATGATTAGGGCAGATAAGTTGAAAATCATGTGCTGTATAAATAAGTTTGATTTTTTTATTGTATTTTTTGTCATATTCCTTCACTGCATAAATAATGCTTGGGGTGAGCTGAAAATTGAAGTTGTTAAGATGAACGACATCCGGTTTAAAATTTTCAAGAACAGCAAGCATTTTATCTTTTGCTTCTTTTGAATAAATTGTTTTCAGTGAAAGTTTGATTTTTTTAAAAGTGCTTGAATCATGAAAATCCATAGTTTCGGTATAAAGGCCGAGGCTGTTTGAAACACATCTTCCCTCATGTTCCATACCGAAATATTCAACCTCGTGGCCTATTGATTTGAGGTAAGCACCAAGCTTGAACATATATGTCTCTGACCCGCCGTTAGGGTAGAGAAATTTGTTGACCATCAGTATTTTCATAATTACTCCGATTATTTTTGATAAAGTGATAATGTCTTTTTTACAACATCATCCCAATTATATTTTTTGCAGATAAATTCTGCTGAAATGCTTTTGAATTTTTGAACTTCATTATCGTTTTTCAAAAGATATGAAAGTTTGTTTATCAAGTCATCAAGATTGCCTTTTTCAAAATAAACTGCGTTTTGCTCGCACACCTCCGTACACTCTGCAATGTCTGAAGTTAAGCAGCAGTTTGAGTAGCTCATAGCTTCAAGTAGGCTTAAAGGCATTCCCTCAAGGTCGCTTGGCAGTACATAAATATATGCATTTGAATACAGTTCTTCAAGCACCTGACCTTGAACAAAGTCTGTAAAAATTATATTTTTGTTATCTTTTGCTAAAGCTTTGACTTGCCCGAAATAATCACTTGTGTGGCTTGCACCGCCTGCGATAACAAGCTTTTTATTTGTATCAAGGTGATTGTAAGCTTTAACTAAAAGGCTTACTTGCTTTTCAGGAACAATTCTGCCGAGAAAAAGTATGTAGCTGTTTTTATCTAAATTGTAAAGTTCTTTTATTTTTTCAGCTTTTTTTATTTCAGGCTTATTAACTGCATTTGGTATGTACACGGATTTTCTGCCATAAGTATCGCGGAAATATTTTTGTACATTTTTTGATAAAACAATTATTTCATCAGCATATTTAACTGCGTTTTTTTCACCGTATTTTAAAAATTTGGTTGCAAAACCGCCCCATTTTGACCTCTGCCAATCAAGCCCGTGAATTGTGACTATAACTCTTTTTCCAAATAGCTTTGGCAAAAAAGACATAGACGCCGGTCCTTCAGCATGAATATGTACTACATCGCAATTTGAAAAGCTTACTTTTATTGCAGATAATATGCTGTATACTATTGCATTTAATTTGCTGTTTTCAAAAGTGAAAACGGTTCTTATTTTTATGTTTTTTAAATCATCGCTTTTTATCTGACTGTCAAACTTACTGCCGGATACATGATGCCCGAGTCGGTTATAAACAGTAATTTCGTTGCCCAAAGCGGCTTCACGCTTTGCAAGTTCTTCAACTACTATTTCAACACCGCCCTCGCGTGACGGTATCCTTTTATGGCCAAACATTGCGATTTTCATAAAAAGTTCCTATCTGTATTATTCTGCACCGTTGTGTGTTAATACAACACCGACTGTTTTAATCAAAATTTGAATATCAAGAATCGGTGACCACTCATCAATATATTCACAGTCGAGTTTAACAACATCTTCAAAATTTTTGATATTGCTTCTGCCCGATACCTGCCATTTGCCGGTA
>CAVLCX010000197.1:0-3864 GCA_963661525.1 bacterium | reverse complement strand
ACTTGAAGGTATCATTGCACAGCAAAGGCAGTGGAACAGGGAAAAGAATATCAAAACTGCCGAAAGCAAAGAAAAAGTTATTGAAAGAATAAAAGAACAGCTTGTTATTCCCGATAAAAAGCTTGATAAAATCAGATTTGATTTTACACCTAAATGTGTTTCGGGTGAGGATGTTTTGCAGGTTGCTTCACTTAAAAAATTATTTGGAAATCATACTGTTTTTGAAAATGCAAGCTTTGATGTTAAAAGGGGATAACGCGTATTTCTTCTTGGCGATAACGGATGCGGTAAAACCACACTTCTTAAAATTCTTATGGGTGATTTGAGCAGGGATGATGGTACTTTCAAATTCGGCGCAAGCCTTATGACAGGGTATTTTGACCAGGTTCAGGCAAAGCTTGATTTAAGTAAAACCATTATTGATGAAGTATGGAGTGCGTACCCGTTTATGACGGAAACAAAGGTTAGAAACGCACTTGCTGCATTTCTTTTTAAGGGTGAGGAAGTTTACAGGAAGCTTGATGTTTGCTCAGGAGGTGAGCGTGCAAGGGTTGCACTTTTGAAACTTATGCTTGGCGGATATAACTTTCTTTTACTTGATGAACCTACAAACCACCTTGATGCTTTTTCGCGCGAGGAACTTGAAAATACTTTGCTCAATTACAGCGGAACTATGCTTATTGTGTCACACGATAGGTATTTTATAAATAAGCTTGCTACAAGAATTGTTGAGCTTACACCTGAAGGATGTAATAATTTCCTCGGAAATTATGATGATTACAGCGAGCATAGATATATTCAAGAGGAAGAAAAGGTTGAAAAGAAAAAGCCGAAAGTAAATGATTATAAATTAAAAAAAGAAAGGCAAAGTAATTTAAGAAAGCTTAATGCTCTTTTAAAACGCCTTGAAGATGAAATTGAGCAGACCGAAGTTGAAATTGCAGATTATGAAAGCAAACTTTCATCGGCAGAGTATGAAAAGCTGATGGAATATACTTCAAAAATTGATGAACTTTCAAAACATAGGGATGAACTTTATGAAAAATGGGAAAGTACATCTTTGGAACTTGCCGAATTAGAGGAAGAATAATTTATGTCAAAAATTGTAATAATCGGCGGCGGTGCGGCAGGACTTTTATGCGCCGCTAAATCTGCCGAAAAGGGCAATGATGTTGTAATAATCGAAAAAATGAACAGATGCGGCAGAAAGCTTATGATTACGGGTAAGGGCAGGTGCAATGTAACAAATGCAAGCTTTGAGCTTGATGATTTAATTTCAAATGTGCCTACAAACCCACGCTTTCTGTATTCCGCTTTTTCAAACTTTATGCCTTATGATACAATGGCTTTGTTTGAAGAACTCGGTGTCCCTCTTAAAATAGAAAGGGGAAACAGAGTGTTCCCCGTAAGCGATAAAGCTGTTGATATTGTTGACGCACTTGTAAATTATGCAAAAAATTCAGGTGCGAAAATAATTCAAGGCACAGCTAAAGCATTTGAATTTAAGGATAATAAAATAAATGCAGTTGTGCTTGAAGATAAAAGCAAAATTGAATGTGACAAAGTTTGCCTTTGCACAGGCGGTAAAAGCTATCATTTAACCGGCTCAACGGGTGACGGATATATTCTTGCCAAATCGGTAGGGCATACAATCGTGCCGCCAAAGCCGAGCCTTGTTCCGCTTGAATGTTCCAATAATTTTATCCCTAAACTTCAGGGCTTATCACTTAAAAATATAGAAATCACACTTTTTGAAGATGAAAAGGCAATCTATTCCGATTTCGGCGAAATGATATTTACTCATTTCGGTGTTTCAGGTCCGGTTATATTATCTGCTTCAAGCCATATAAAAAATATGGGCAAAAAGAAATATAAACTTAAAATTGATTTAAAGCCGGCACTTGATTTTAATACTCTTGATAAACGCATTTGCCGTGATTTTGAAGAATTTTCTAATAAAGATTTTGTTAATTCTCTTTCAAAACTATTGCCGAAAAAGCTTATTCCTGTTATAGTTTCATTAAGCGGCATATCGCCCGGCGAAAAGGTAAATCAAATTACAAGGCAGCAAAGGCTCGCTCTTGTAGATTTAATCAAGAATTTTTATGTCACAATCAGTGATTTCCGCCCGATTGATGAAGCTATTATCACTTGCGGCGGTGTCAGCGTTAAGGAAATCAATCCTAAAACTATGTGTTCAAAAATAATTGATAATTTGTATTTCGCAGGAGAAATTATAGATGTGGATGCATATACAGGCGGCTTCAATTTGCAAATTGCATTTTCTACCGCAGTATTATGTGCCGATAATATGTGATTATTACAGAAAGGCTATGGAAACTAATATGATAAATGTTGCTATTGACGGGCCTGCCGGTGCAGGCAAATCTACTATAAGCAAAGGTGCTGCTAAAGAGCTTGGATTTATTTATGTGGATACAGGTGCATTATACCGCACAATTGCGCTCAGTGCTGTCAGAAACGGTATTATTGATGATAAAGACGCAGTAGTTAAAATGCTTGAAAGCATTGATGTTAAACTAGGATTTGAAAACGGTACACAGTGTGTTTACTTGAATGGGGAAGAAGTATCTGCTTATATTCGCACACCTGAAATTTCAATGGGTGCGTCAAAAGTGTCTTCTATTCCAAAGGTAAGGGAATTTTTGCTTGACCTTCAGAGAAATATTGCGAAAAATAATAATGTTATTATGGATGGGCGCGATATAGGCACAGTTGTTTTGCCGAAAGCAGAATGTAAAATTTTTCTTACTGCATCTGCCGAATGCCGTGCGCAAAGAAGATATAAGGAACTTATTGAAAAAGGCGAAAATGTAAAATATGAAGATGTATTAAGTGATGTTAACGAGCGTGATTATAATGATTCACACAGGGAAATTGCTCCGCTTAAACCAAGTGAAGAATCGGTTATTGCAGATACATCAGAGCTTACTCTTGATGAATCAATTGCACTTATTGTAAAAATTATAAAGGAGCATATGTAAATTGAAAGAATTTGATTACTCACAGGTAAAGCATTATAAATTATATAATTTTATTAAAGTTGTGTTCAGACCTCTTGTAAAGCTTGTATTTAAGCTTAAAATCAAAGGTATTGAAAATGTGCCGCCAAAAGGCACAAAGTACATAGTTGCTATTAACCATACTTGTGCGCTTGACCCAATATTTGTAGCTTGCTCCAAAAATATTCCGCCGCTTCATTTTATGGCAAAGGCAGAGCTTTTTAAAAATCCTATTGCCGCTTGGTTTATGACTCATATGTACAGCTTCCCTGTAAGAAGAGGCAAGGGCGATACCTCGGCTATTGAATACGGTGAAAAAATCCTTAACGAAGGTCATGTTATGGCAATTTGCCCTGAAGGCAGAAGAATTAAAGATAAAGACGGAGTTCCGCAAAGGGCGAAAGCCGGCGTTGCCGTAATCGCAAAGGCTACGGGTGCCGATATATTACCGGTTGCAATTTGCTGTGACGGTAAAATAAAAGCCGGTAAGCAGGTTACCGTATCTTACGGTAAGCTTATTAAAAACAGTGAACTCGGTTTAGACGGTGATGATGTTTTTCCAAGTGAAATTAAAGAAGCAGCCAATATGGTAATGGGAAGAATTACTGAACTTTGGGAGGCTGAAAAAAATGCAGGTTAATCTTGCCAAAACAGCAGGTTTTTGCTTTGGTGTTGACAGAGCAGTTAATCTTGTTTACGATTTGCTTGCCAAGGGTGAAAAAGTTTGTACACTCGGCCCGATTATTCATAATCAGCAGCTTGTTGATGATTTAATAAGCAAGGGTGTTAAAATTATTGACGATGTAAGCGACTGCCCGGAGGGTTATACCGTGGTTATAAG
>CAVLCX010000196.1:3081-3872 GCA_963661525.1 bacterium | reverse complement strand
ATTTATGGTGGTTATTGACTGTATCGAAAAAAATTCAGGTGTAAAGTCAGACCATGAAGAAAATTTGATGTTTGCCGAATTTTTGGGATACGGTTTAGTTGGTGTTGTTTTTGGCTGGGCGCAAAGAGGAATGAAAGATTCGCCTGAAATGATGACCAAACGCCTTGAAAGAATTATCAATAACTTAAAACATATTGCTATTGAAAACAGGCGTTAATTATAATATCCGTTTAATGTATTTTTAATATTTGTGTGCAATTATCTGATTGGTGATATTATGAGAATTTTGATTGTTGAAGATGAATATAAGTTAGCTGAACTTGTCGGCGAAAGATTAAAAAAAGAAAAATATCAAGTGGAAATTGCAACCGACGGTGAACAGGGGTTTTACGAAGCGTTAACTGACAGTTATGATTTACTGATTCTTGATATTATGTTGCCTAAACTTGATGGTGTGCAAATACTTAAACGCACCCGTGAGGAAAATATTGATTCTAAAATAATTATGCTTACAGCAAAAAGTTCAATAGAAGATAAGCTTACCGGTCTTACATCAGGTGCTAATGATTATATTACAAAGCCTTTTCATATTGATGAACTTGTTGCCCGTGTAAATATTCAGTTAAGGGGTACTCAATCAGAAAAAACAAGAGGTAAAATATCTTATGGTGATATTGAACTCGATACTAAAAATTCAATTATAACAAATGTTTATAATCACGATAATGTAAGCGTTATCAATAAAGAATTTCAGCTTTTGGAATACTTTATAAATAACAGTAATCAAATTC
>CAVLCX010000196.1:0-3071 GCA_963661525.1 bacterium | reverse complement strand
GCTGTACGACAGGGTATGGGGCTTTGAAAATGAAATTGAGTCTAATAATTTGGAAGC
Source organism: bacterium (assembly GCA_963661525.1). Lineage (GTDB taxonomy): Bacteria > Bacillota > Clostridia > Oscillospirales > Acutalibacteraceae > Eubacterium_R. The sequence goes on along the minus strand of CAVLCX010000196.1, from coordinate 3,014 downwards.
GTATCTTTCATTCATCAGGCGAAAGCTTAAAGCTATCGGTTCAAATGTGACTATAAAGGCAGTAAGAGGAATGGGTTACAGAATGGAGTATAATAATGAAAAAGCTTAAAAATAAAGTGTTTTGGGTTATTTTTACAATTCTTACTCTATTTTGTGTCAGTGTGGTTTTGGCAACCAATGTGCAAAATTATAAGCAGGAATATCATCAAATAATTTCGCGCTTTGATAATGTTGATGATTTTAAAACTAAACCGCATAATGATAATAATGATGTTCCGCCGCCGCTTGATAACGGCGAATTTGATGAAAAAATAAGATTTGCCGATGCAATTGTTTACACTGTTTTAATTGATAATAATGAGGTTAAAACCGTTATAAACCATTCTAATGATGAAACAACTGATGATAATATAAAACAGCTTGCCGAAAATTATTTAAAAAACAGCAGCAAAAAAACAGACATCGGAAATTTGTATTTTTCAAAGTATTCATATTCGTTCAAGGGAAATGTTTTAACAATAGTTGATAACAGCCAAACAAATGTTAAACTTTGGCGTGAAACTTTGATTTCACTTTTAATGCTTGTTTTAATTGAAATTCTTATTTTAATTGTTTCTAAAATTCTCACTTCTTGGATAATAAAGCCTGTCAAGGAAACTTTTGATAAGCAAAAGCAATTTATTGCCGATGCTTCACACGAGCTTAAAACTCCGCTTTCTGTAATTATGGCAAGCAGTGATGCACTTGAAAGTGATATGAGTGAGAAAAAATGGCTTGATAATATCAAAAGTGAGTCGGAAAGAATGAGCAAGCTTATAACAAGTTTATTAGACCTTGCAAAAACAGAAGAATATAATGATAATTTGATTTTAGAAAAAATAAATTTATCAAAACTTGTGGAAACATCATCACTTTCTTTCGAAGGGATAATGTTTGAAAAGGGGATATATCTTAACTGTAATATTGATGATGATATATTTATAAACGGTGACAGTGATAAATTAAAGCAATTGGTATCAATACTTGTTGATAACGCAATTCATCACGCTTTTAAATCATCAACCGTTTATATATCACTTCATAAGGCGGATAAAATCATATTAGAAGTAAAAAATCAAGGAAATCCTATTTTACCGGGTGATGAAGAAAAGATATTTGAACGTTTTTACAGGGCGGATAAGTCAAGAAACAGAGATGATAATCGCTACGGACTCGGCCTTGCAATTGCTAAAAATATAGTGCTGGCACATAACGGTAAAATATCGGCGCATTCAAATAATGATGAAACAATCTTTAAAGTTTTGTTTTAAAAAAATCAGGTGTTTTTTAAATACCTGATTTTTTTAATGTTAGTTTAAACTTTGATGATTATTATATAGACATCAAAAAGATTTGAAAGGAGCAAATTATGAAAAAGTTAAAAATAAAAAATGTAAGATGTTTTAGAAATGTGATGATGATACTTATTGTAATAATACTGTCGGTAGGCGTATTCTTTACAATAAGCGGGATGAAAACCACTCAAAATCAGCCGCCGCAAATGCCAAGCGGTCAAATGCAAAATGATGGCAATATGCCGTCAAATTCGCAAACTCCGCCTGAAAAGCCTGACGGTGATTCATCCGAAAATTCAAACGGCTCAGATATTCAAAAACCTGATAATGAAGAAAATAATAATGGAGAAAAAAGTTCAAACGAAAGTGAAAATAACGATTCTTCAAATGATTCTTCCAACCCCGGTGCAAATGGGCAGATGCCAAACGGCCAAATGCCTCAAAATACTAATATAAGTAATACACAATTTAATTATAATTATATTATTTTGGCTGTTTTAATGCTGCTCATTTGTACCGTTTTAATATATTTAATTATGTCCTTATTTAATAAAAAATCTTTTAAAAAGACTTTTGCTTCAAAGGAAAGAATAATTATTTATGTTCTTTGCCTCATAATCAGTACATCTGCATTGTCAGCTGCCGGTATTTATGGCGCAAAGTATCTTTTAAACCAAGCAGAACCTAATGGTAACTCACAATCGCAAAGTGTAGAAGCAAGTGCAAGCACCGAAGTGGATTCAAATTCACTTACTTTAAGTGATGAATATACTTCCGATAATTCGGATGAAAGTGCAATTCTTGTTAAAAACGGCGGTAATGCAACAATAGAGTCAGCCACAATTTCAAAAACAGGCGGTGACAGCAGTAATACCGAAAACAGTGAGTTTTACGGCGTGAATTCCGCCGTGCTTGTGCAGAAAAATTCAACTGCCACAATTAAAAATGCTAATATAACATCAAGTGCAAAGGGCAGTAATGCAGTGTTTTCAACGGGCGAAGATTCTAAAATTTATATCAGCGATTCAACTATTACAACTACCGGCGAAAGTTCATCACGAGGTTTAGATGCAACATATGGCGGATATATAGAAGCTGATAATGTTAAAATTAAAACAAGCGGCGGCTCGTGCGCAACCGTAGCTACCGACAGGGGTGAGGGTACTGTTAAAGTGACAAACTCTTCACTTGAAACTAACGGTTCAGGCTCGCCGGTTATTTATTCAACCGGTAATATCAGCCTTACAGATTCAACCGGTGTTGCAAATGGCTCACAAATGGTGGTAATTGAGGGTAAAAACAGTGCTGCTGTAACAAACAGCAAGCTTACTGCAAATGCTAACGGTAACAGGGGTGATGTTGATGTATCAGGTATTATGATTTACCAATCTATGTCAGGTGACGCCGGTGAGGGTACAGGCACATTTACATCTAAAAGTTCAACCTTATCAATTCCGTCAACTTCAAAATATTATGAAACCGCACCTATGTTTTTTGTTACTAATACCGATGCTGTAATAAATCTTAATAATACGAAACTTTTATTCGGCAGCGGTGTTCTTCTTAGCGCCAAGGGTACAAGCGAATGGGGAAATGAAGGTTCAAACGGCGGAAATGTAACCCTCAATTGTGAAAATCAAACTATTACCGGTGATATAGAAGCGGATGAAATATCAGAAG
>CAVLCX010000195.1:0-3893 GCA_963661525.1 bacterium | reverse complement strand
ATAACACACAGCACAGGAGGTTGATAAAATGACAGGAATTATATATGCACGATATTCAAGCGATAATCAGCGTGAAGAAAGTATTGATGGGCAAATTCGTGAATGCAAGGAGTTTGCCGAGAAGAATGATATTTGTATAATTGATACATATATTGACAGAGCATTATCGGCAAAAACTGATAATCGTCCATCATTTCAGCAGATGATTAAGGACGCTTCCAAAGGTCTGTTTGATGTTATCATCGTTTGGAAACTTGACCGCTTTGCCCGTAACCGTTATGACTCGGCACATTATAAAAACATTTTGAAAAAGAACGGCGTTAAGGTTATTTCTGCAACCGAAGCGATTTCAAACGGTGCAGAAGGTATTTTGCTTGAGTCTATGCTTGAAGGCTACGCCGAGTATTATTCTGCCGAGCTTGCAGAAAAAATCAACCGTGGCTTAACCGAAAATGCTTTGAAGTGTAAATATAACGGTGGCTCTGTTGCTTTTGGTTATATGATTGATGATGAGCAACATTTTCAAATGCTTGCTTTGTAACTGAAAATGTTAACTAATACCGTATTTTTAAATATTGCCATATTTTCCATACGACTTACATCCTCAGGAATATATAAATCGGTAATGTTTGAATATGCAAATGCAAGCTCGCCGATTGTTTTTACACTTGACGGAATAACATATGTTCTTGTGTTTCTGTTATATTTTTGATAGTAAGCTTCGTTGTACTTTTTTGTTGTACCCCAAAGTTCTTCCATTTCCTTTCCGTCATCATCAACAAGCAGGGAATGTTGCTCGCCCTTTTTATCAAGCTTGGCATAACCGTTTTGCAGCCTTAACTCTCTGTCGTGGTCGGTAGGGTAGAACACGATTTCCGTAACATCCTTGTTATAAAGTACACCGTTAATATCACAATAGTATGGATTTTCTTTATCAACAAATACATTTGCTATTCCCCAGCAGGAATATATTGACTTTCCGTCTATGCTTTTTACTGTTTTGCCGATGTTTATTTTTGTTACCGATTCATCGCAGTTAAAGGCATATTCGTGTATTTTTGTAATAGGCTTTGAAGTGTCTTTTTTGCCTGTTTTTACATCAACTACATAGTCAACCGTAACTTCTTTTACTTTGCCCGGATTTGAATACTTTATAAGTTCGTAAGTTCCGTCTGAATACATATATATGTGCTACTGTAAATATGTATTTTGCATAGTAACATAAACATTATACAATATTGCTAAAAATCTTCAAGAGGTATGAAAACTTTTAATCAAAACATATAAAAGATGAAATAAAAAAAACAAATCTGCCATAAAACAGATTTGCTTTAGTCTTAATTACTTATTTGTTTTTTTTCGCGGCTTCCTCTTCTTCTAATTGGCGGTAAGCAACTTTGCCTACCAAGGTTTTAGGAAGTGAATCTCTGAATTCGATTTCTTTAGGCACACCGTAACGAGAAATGTTTTTCTTGCAGTGTTCAAGTATCTCTTCTTTAATTTTATCACTTGGTTCAACACCTTGGCGCAATACAACAAAGGCTTTTACAACATGCATTTTGTATGGGTCAGGTACGCCGATTGCACATGAAAGAAGTACATCGGGATGTGCGTCAATCGCATTTTCAACTTGTGACGGGTAAACATTGATGCCTGACACAATAATAAGCCTTTTCATTCTCTGCTTATAGTAAATAAAACCGTCTTCATCCATAGTGCCGAGGTCACCGGTATGAAGCCATACATTTCCGTCTTTGTGTGTACGAAGTGTTGCCGCTGTTTCTTCTGCATTGTTAAGGTAACCTTTCATAACGGTAGGGCCTGCAATGCAAATTTCACCTTCTTCGCCGTACGGAAGTTCAGTATCGTTTTGTGGGTTAACTATTGAATAGTATGTGTCTGAAAGCGGAATACCTATACTGCCTTCACGGTATGTGTCAAACGGAGTAAGGCAAGATGCGGTTACACATTCTGTTGTGCCGTATCCCTCACGAACTTGGATTGTAGCGTTATGCTCTTTAAGGAATTTATCAACTTTCTTTTTAAGCTCAACTGAAAGTGAATCACCGCCGCAGAACATTCCACGCAGGAATGAAAGGTCAAAATCAAATCCCTCACTGCGAAGCAATGCTTCATAAAGTGTAGGAACACCTACAATAACATTAGGTTTGTATTTTTTTACATCCCTTGCGTAAGTTTTAATAGTGAATTGCGGAATTACTATGCAGGTTCCGCCTGCCTGAAGTGCTGTGTGTACGCCGACACCTAAGCCGAAACCGTGGAATAAAGGCATAACGGAGAACATACGAAGCCCCTCCATTGAAAAGCCGGCATTTGCACCAACCTGAGCGCCTAAAGCGTTCATATTCATATTTGTAAGCTCAATGCCTTTTGATGTACCTGTTGTGCCGCCGCTGAAAAGAATAACTGCTGTATCATCCTTTTTAGGCATATCGTTTGTAAGTGTAGGTATGTTTTTAGCACCTTTTATAAAGTCGCTCCAATCAATTACATTTTCATTATCTTTTGGAAGCGGAGCAGGCTTTTTCTTAACTGTAAGAGGGTAGAGCATATTAAGAGGAAAAGGAAGTTCATCCTTAATATGTGCAACTATTACCTTAACAGGATGTTTAACATCTTTTAATGCACGAAGTACCTTTTCATAAAATAAATCAACTACCAAAATAGCTTTTGAATTGCTTGTGTTAATGTAAAATGCAATTTCACCTTCTGCTGAAAGCGGGTGAATCATTGCCGGAATTGCACCGATACGGTTAAGTGAATAAAATGTATCAATACCCTGCGGTGTGTTTGGCATACATACTGTTACGCAGTCACCTTCGCAAATTCCGATGTTTCTGTAAGCTTTGCCGAGTGTTTCAATTTTTTCAAAAAAAGTTTTAAATGTTGTTTTCTTTCCTTGAAATTCATAGGCAACAGAATTTATTTTGTTGAGCTTATTTACATTATCCTTTATAGCTTCATACATTGAGCCTTGCGGATAATCAAGATGTTCGGGAATGTCACCAAAATATTTAAGCCATGGAGCTTTTGGAGTTTGAGGCATAATATTTCTCCTTTGTTTCATTTTTCGCTTATTATACAACTATAATATATTGATTTCTATATTTTTTTATTTATTTAATGAATATTTAATAAATAGAAGTAAAATAATTAACAAAAACGCAATGTAAGCACATTAACTTACATTGCGTTTTAAATCAATCTTTTTGTAAAAGCATTCTGTCGTTATCAAAATCTCTCATTTCTCTTTCACGATAAAGCTTTAACAAGTCTGATACATTCATTTCTTTTCTTGTTTCACTGTCAAGGTCGATTATGATTTCACCTGAATCCATCATTATTGTTCTTGTACCGGTAACAAGTGCTTGTGACATATTATGAGTAATCATCATAGTTGTAATATTGTTTTCTTTTACAATATCATTGGTGATTTTCATAACCTTGTCGGCTGTAACAGGGTCAAGCGCAGCAGTGTGTTCATCAAGTAAAAGAAGCTTTGGTGTAACAATTGTACACATTAAAAGGGTGACAACCTGCCTTTGCCCGCCGGAAAGAAGACCGATTTTAGTTTTCATCCTGTCTTCAAGTCCCATATCAAATCGTGCAAGATGCTCTTGAAAATATGCCCGTTTCTTCTTGCCGATAGCTTGTGAAAAGAAGCTTGAACCTGCACGCGAATATGCAAGAGCAAGGTTTTCTTCAATAGTCATATTAGGCGCAGTGCCTTTCATCGGGTCTTGAAAAACTCTGCCCACAAGTCTTGCCCTTTTATGTTCAGGCATAAATGAAATATCTTTTCCGTCAAGTATAATACTGCCGCTGTCCTGCTCAAAAGTACCGCATATCATATTGAACAGGGTGGATTTTCC
>CAVLCX010000194.1:0-3908 GCA_963661525.1 bacterium | reverse complement strand
GTTGAAACTGCAAGAAGAGTTGTAAACGATTCTGCTCTTATGGCTCGTAAGCTTCCGGGTGCTACCGAAACTATCGGTCAAATGCTTCAGCAGCAGGCTGCTAACGGTCAGGATATTTATAACGCATCTAACGCTCTTTATGATGTTGACGGTGTTCTTATTCCTCTTCTTCGTGTACTTATTATTGTTGCCGCTGTCGGTGCAACACTTAATGTAATTCCTTTCTTCTTCTACGATTTCACGGAAAAGAAGCAAAAGGCAGTTGTTCGTGTACTTAAGGTTCGCGCTCTTTTTGAAGACTATGCTAATGACGCATTGAGCGATAAAGAGCTTGTTGAAGCAGTTGACCTTGTTAATAATGCAAGGGAAATGGCAGCAGCTACACCTAAAGAAGTATCGAAAGACGATTATAAAAAACTTAAAGGTAAAGAAAAGAAAGCTGCTAAAAAAGCTTATCGTGAAGCAATTGCATATAATGAAGAAATCGAAACTTCACAGTTCGTTTGCGCTGAACTCGATAAGTTCAATTCAGAAAATGTAATGCGCCAGGTTGACCTTTATCAGAAGGTATATGATGCAGGGCTTGACGGTATTGTTAATATGAATGTCAGCGAAGTTAAGGCTGAACTTGCCGCAGCTAAAGCTCTTCCTAAAGATAGTCAGCAGCAAAAAGAAATGCGTAAGGTTGAAATTGAACTTGCCAAGAAAAAACTTGCTTCTCATAAGAATTATCTTAAGCATTTCGGTACTGTTAATGAATTTAAAGAGCCGGATATGGCTGTTCTTGAAAGTTTCTTTGCTGTTGAAGATAAATGTGATGACAGACTTGAAGAACTTAATAAAGAACTTCGCGAAGCTAAAAAGGCAAAGGACAGCGACGCAGTTGCTAAAATTAAGGCTGATATGAAGAAGTATGCAAATGAGCGTAAAGAGGCTCGTAAGGCTTCTAAAGCTGAAATGGATAAGCACGCTATGTTTAACCGCGCAGCAGATGCTTATATCACTTCCCGCAAACTTCTTGAGCAAAAAGAAAACTTCAAGCACCTTGATGAAATTGCTGCTCAATATGATGAAGCTAAAGCAAGAGCTGAAGCTGAAGAAAAGGCAAAAGACCTTGAAAATGAGCGTAAGCGTAAGGAACTTGAAGCCGAACTTGCAAAGCGTAAAGCTGCAAGAAGAAAGAAATAATTTCAAATACGGAAATTTCAATCGGGACCCCGACAAATCACAGATTTGGTGGGGAAGTCGTAGGGGCGACCATTGGTCGCCTCTTTATTTTTATCAAATACGCTATTTTATAAAAAATAAAATAGACACCGATGATTTTTCAAAACCGTTCAGTGTCTATTTTTTTATGCTTGTATCTTCGCTCAATCCTGCAATGTAATCTATTGAAACATCATAAAATTTAGCTAATTTTATTATCAATTCAAAAGGCGGCTCTCGCTTGCCTTGCTCGTAATTTGTATAGGTAGTTTTGTGCATTTTAAGTAGCTTCACAAGTTCTTCCTGCGTCAAGTCTGCGTCTTCGCGCAAATCTCGAAGCCTTGGATAATATCCCATATCATCACCCCTTGCCTATATTATTACATATCATATGTAATCTCGTTGACAAAATACAACAAATGATGTATTATAAATTTAAAATACATCGTATGATGTAATTGTAATTTGTGAATGGGGGTGAGTGAAAGTGACAAAAAAAGAATTGTATAGACAAATGGACGAAATTGTTGGTAAAGATAATGTTAGAGAATATCCAAAGGGATTTTCCGCCAAGTGTACAGTTAGTACTTATGAACAGTTTGAAGAAATTATTAAGCTATGTAATGAATATTATAAAGAATTGGGTTTAAGCGTTTGTTATAGAGGTCAGAAGAATTCTTCATGGAAGTTGAGACCGTCAATATCTAGATATAAAAATTTTTATAAATATGAATATGATTTATTAAAAAATTTTATGTGTGTAACAAATAGCAAAAAACTATCTGTTGATGACATTTTTAAAGCTCAACATTATGGGCTAACCACGAGATTGTTGGATGTTACAACTGATTATAGAGTTGCACTTTGGTTTGCGTGTCGGTTTTCTTCATATGATAATGGAAATTTGATAAATGGAAGCGTTTTTGTATTACCGCAAAATTCAAATGATGATAAGAAAATATTTGAACAATATAATATATGGCAAATAGAACATATTGATGAAGTATTGAAATGCACAAATGTTGATGAAATCAAAAAAATATTTGCAGATAAATTCGATATTACTGAAAAGTTAGATAAAAGCTATGGAAAAATAAATGTTTTTAAGTCGAGTTTATCTGATAAACGAATTGAGAATCAGTCCGCATTAGGTGCATTATGCGATTTATATGTAATGACTGGTAATACTAGAAAAGCATGTTTTTATCCTTCAGTGTCTACTTCAATGTCAGTTTCTATATTGATTGATGCACATGAAAAAGAAAATATGCTGAATGAATTAAACGAAAAAGGAATAAATGAAAAGTTTCTTTTTGAAGATGATTTAGAACATTATAGCAGATATTTAATAAAAAAATATTCTAATATTAAGGAGAAAAAATAATATGAAAAAAGTTATTAGTTTATTTTTATCCCTTACAATGCTTTTGAGCATTGTATCGGTAGTCGATTTTTCAGCTTATGCCGATGTTCAAACAGGTAGTTGTGGCGATAATGCAACATATTCACTTGATACTTCGACAGGCGAGCTTACAATTAGCGGTACAGGCGCTATGTATGATTACACTATGACTATGACTTCTACAAGCAACAGTCCATTTTATAAAAATTCTAATATTAAATCGGTAATTATAAAAAACGGTGTAACAAGTATTGGTAATCAGGCATTTTATAATTGCACAAGTTTAACAAGTGTAACAATACCAAATAGTGTAACAAGTATTGGTGGTTCTGCATTTTCCGGTTGTATAAGTTTAGCAAGCATTACAATACCAGATGGTGTAAAAAGTATTGATAGTGGCGCATTTTCCCGTTGTACAAGTTTAGTAAGTGTAACAATACCTGATAGCGTAACAAGTATTGGCGATTCTGCATTTTCCAGTTGTACAAGTTTAGCAAGCATTACAATACCGGATAGTGTAAAAAGTATTGATAGTCGTGCATTTTTTGGTTGTAAAAGTTTAGCCAGTGTAACAATCCCGAACAGTGTAACAGGTATTGGTGAGGCTACATTTGAATATTGCACAAGTTTGACGAGTATAACAATTCCGCATAGTGTAATAGTCATTGGTTATTATGCTTTTTTAGGTTGTACAAGTTTAACAGGTGTAACAATACCTGATAGTGTAAGAGGTATTGGTGGTTCTGCATTTTCAAATTGCACCAATTTGACTGATGTCTATTACACTGGCTCCCAAGATGATTGGAATAAGATAAGCATAAGTTCTGATAATGAATATTTGAAGAATGCAACTATTCATTATAATTTAGAGACTGAACCGTCAAATGAAGAAACTAACAGCTGCGGTGATAATGTAACATATTCACTTGATACTTCAACTGGTTTACTTACAATCAGCGGTAGAGGTGAGATGACTGATTATTCAGGCACTGATAGTCCATTTTATCAAAATCCTGATATTAAATCTGTAATTATTGAAAACGGAGTAACAAGTGTTGGAGAGTGTGCATTTTATAATTGTACAAGTTTAACGAATATAACATTAGCTAATAGCGTCGCAAGTATTGGTTCTAATGTATTTTTAGGTTGTACAAGTTTAACATCAATTGAAGTATCAGATAATAATGAAAATTATTCTTCAGTTGACGGAGTTTTGTTTAATAAAGACAAGTCGGAGTTGATTACTTATCCAGCCGGTAAAACAGATAGCGAATATGTAATACCAAACAGTGTAATAAGC
>CAVLCX010000193.1:0-3938 GCA_963661525.1 bacterium | reverse complement strand
ACATAAGGCTGTGTGTCGTCTGCAACCATTGACTCACTGAGTAAGCCTGCCATTGTGTCATAATCTTCTTTTGACACAACAGTGGAATACAAACCGATTTGTTCGCCTGCGTGACGGTCGATACCTGTATAAGAAAGGCTTGCATCTTCATAGCGCTTAAATTTATAAACAGCGTCGTTCATCAGACTTTCATTAAACACATTCAGCGACACAAGAAGTTCAAAATCTTTCACATCAAGACCGGTTACTTTTTTGAAAAGTGACGGCTCAAGCTGTGTGATAACATCCTTTAAGCTATACTCACGATAATCTGTAAGGTACATAAAAACAGGTATTCTTGTAGCAAACTTCATCAGCTTTTCCTGAATTTCTTTTCGCTTTGACTTGTATTCTTTTTCTTCCTCGGAAAGTTCTTTTTTCTCTTTCGGAGTTAATTTATCCGATTCTTTCTTCGCCTTTTTAACAGCCTCGCTCTTATTTATAATTGTTGTAATGTCTTCGTTGAGTGAACGAAAACCTTCTATACGCATAAGTGCTGCCATAGCGTCTTCATTAGCAAGCAGTTTATTAAGCGTATCGTTGTCAACATTAACAAGAAGTGCAGACTCCCATCGCTTTGCAAGAAGTGTTGCAGAGGTGCCTGCCATAGCAATATCGAGTATGTCACCTGCATCAACCTGTTTCATAGCAGAGCCGTCATAAGCAAGTACCGGTAAAAACTTGATAAACTCTCCGACCTTCTTTTCAGGATTACTTTCAGCCACATCAAGACGGCAGGAATATTCACTGATTTGCTTTAAGGCTCTGTCAAGTGCAAAGTCAAACACAAAGCATTCTTTCTTTATAATTTCCTTTTGTCCGTTGTCTGTTTTAATCACCCAAGGTGACTGAACTCGAAACGCTGTTTGAAAATATGATTCGGGTGATGACATATTGGTAAGCATAAACACACCGGTCCAAGGCTTAACCGTAACACCTGTGGTAAGTTTACCACGAGACAATGTTATTGTTTTGGTTCTAAGCGGGTCACCCATAGACTCTTGAACAGGAATTAATGCTTTTGCACCCATACCTGCTGCATTGCCTGCACAAACATTTATGGCATAATCATCAAAAAAGCTGTTTTGCCTTTCTATTAAAAGATTTTTCATAGCATAACAACTTGATACACTCGGAAGAAGCCAAAGCGTATGTGACAAAACTTTGAGAAGTGTTGTATCACTAAACGGCATAGGTGGCTTTTTTGCACCGAGTTTCAGTTCATCTACAGTTGTTTCGAGATACGAGCCACGAATTAAGTCAAGCCATTTTTGCACATAATCTTTATATACAAACTGCGATTCTTCACATTTGCCTTCAGCTTTAAAAAACAAATTCAAGTCAAATTCGTCAAACTCACCCTGCTTAGCAATTTTTGTTATGCTGTCGGGAATTTTATATGTAAGCATAAACATTTTAGGCAGTGCCAAATAAGGATTATCGTCACCCTGCCAACCTTCTTTTGCCCTTTGTTCGTCAGAATAAGTCCAATTATAAATTTGTTCTTCGATAAATTCGCCACTGTTTAATGCTCTAAACGGTGTACCGGACAAGAAAAGATAATGTGTTGTTGTAATCGGCAACCAAGTTTCATCACAAGCGTTTGCACGGTCATAATTTGACAAATCTTCGTCAAAACTATCCTCATCATTTTCAAAAAGAGCTTTAGCTGTCGGTTTCCAAGCACCGTAATGGTATTCGTCAAATATAACCAAATCCCAATTTATCTCATGCACCCATTCATTTTTGGCTTTAATACCACCCGTTTCCTTGTTGACTCCCATAAAGTCTTGAAAAGAGCCAAAACATACAATCGGTCGGCTTTTATCTGCTTTTTCATATTGAATGTTGATGTTGTCTTCACCGATATTTGCAGGGCGAGCAATAAACTGCCACCCTTCAAAATCAAGATGAGTCATTAAATCTTCACGCCAACCGACTTGAACGGCAGGTTTAAATGTCAAAATAAGCACACGCTTAAAACCCATCTTTTTAGCAAGTTCATATGATGCAAATGTTTTGCCGAAACGCATTTTGGCATTCCACAAAAACTTCGGTGTTCGTCCTTCATTTTCGGCAGAAGCATAATAAGCAATAGTTTTGTTTACTGCCTGCTCCTGTTCAGGTCGCATTTTGAAGCTTTCTGTTCTGTTTTCTGCGTTTTTAGTATGATTTTTAACAGCATTTACTGCTACTTTAACATCGTTCACACTGCACTCATACCATTCCCCACCGACACATTTAAAATTTTTTTGCTTTAACACCTTATGTACATCGTGGTCGGTAAATGTTCCGCCGTCGCTGTACATTGCCGATTCTCTGTACTCAATTTTATACGGCAATTTACCGTTTGGCAATTTAACAGGATATTGCTGTGCAACACGCTTATCCACATCAACAGCAGTATAACCGACCTTTAAGCAACCCGGATACCGAACATCCGAATACGCATAAATCATAGGTCTTGATTTTGTCTTTTGATGAATAACATCACTAATAGATTTTATTTCAGCCATTGTTATTCTCCTTTAAATATACAAGAATCTTTTTGCGGCCTCTCTGTAATGCCCTGTCTACCGTTTTTTCAGATTTACTCAAAAAAAATGAAATTTCCTTATATGAATAACCTTGCATTTTAAAATTCAGGACATTATATTCGAGATTAGATAAATTTTCTACAATGAATTTTTCAAGCTCATTTTTAGCTTCATTGGCCAAAAATATTTCTTCACTACTCAACGCACATGAAGATTTTAAAAGCTTTTCAGAAATATCATAAAAATCAATTTCATATATTTCATTTCTCTTATTTTGTCTGTAAATATAAGATAGCATCCTATTTTTTATGCATTTATTTGAATAAGTGTCAAATGAACAATTTCTGTTCTCATCAAAATTTTCTATAGCAGCAATAAGACCTATTAAACCTTCTTGAATTAAATCATCTTTTTCACTTTGATTGTTACAGCAATATTTTGATGCAACCTTTTCAATAGTCGTAATTTTTTTTGAAAATATTTCGTCAAAAGTTCTATTCATTTTCCATATTCCTGATTATATTTTCTATAAAATCAATTTCCTCATTATTGAGACCGTATTTTTCATACAATAATTCATCTGTCCACTTTACTGCAAAGTCTTGCCATGGAACAAAAATAAAATTATTTATTGAAATGTTCATTCCAGACAATGTCTGCAATATCAAAAATCTTACAAATTTAGTTCTTAAATATGCATAAACATTTTCTGTTTCTTTTTTAGTTTTAGTCGGACAAATTATTAGATACGACTGTGTGCAGATTTGATTTGGCAATAGAATTTCCATTCTACTTAAAACCCTGTACATACCGTTTTTATCGGGATTTCCAGCATGTTCACATGACAATTTTGAGATTAATGTTTTGTATAGTCCTATTGTTTCCTTACTCTTTAACACTTCATTTTTATTTACATACATCCAACCTTTACTACTTAGAATTTCACAATCATTCAATGAATCTTTTTCTTTTTTACCAACAAATGTTGACAAAAATCCATATGGTGTTTGAGGACTACAGCCACCATTTTCACTTAGTTTTCTTTCATTTTTAGATAATACCTTGTGTATTATTGAAACAGCTTCGTTGCGTCGGATAAATATTTTAAATTCATTTAAATTTCTTATTTGTACACTTTTCACTCCATTAGTTATATTGGTAAATTCACATAATCCATTATAACAAGAATTCCATAAAAAATACGATATTCCACCATTAATATCTACACCAGGAAAGCAATCTTTCGAATCGGTATAATCTATTATTTTTTCTATCCTTTTATCAGATAGCATTTCATTTCTAAATTTGTCTAAGCCAACTCCTCCGGAGAACCATCTTGAAGGAGTTATCATAACTATATAT
>CAVLCX010000192.1:0-3985 GCA_963661525.1 bacterium | reverse complement strand
ACAAGCTTGGTGCTAAATTCAATGTTGTTATCGGTGACAACGAAGTTGAAAACAAAATTGCCAAACTTAAAAATATGCAAACAGGCGAAGAAACCGAAATTAACCTTGATACATTTGTAAGCGGTTTTTATAACATTTCTCTTAATGACCAGCTTGCAGATTTGGAAATAAACGGTGAAGAATTTGATTTCGGCTCACTCTTCGGACTTAAAAACAATGAGGAAGAATAATAACTTATTTGTGAAAGGTTAAATAAAATGGATACAATTAAGGGACTTAAAAGAACAAATTATTGCGGTGACCTCAGAATTGAAGATGTAGGCAAAGAGGTTACCCTTTTCGGCTGGTGCCAAAGGCAGCGTGACCTCGGAAATCTTATTTTTATTGATTTGAGGGACAGAACAGGCCTTATTCAGCTTTCATTTAACGATACAACCGACAGAGAAGTTTTTGCAAAAGCGCAGAGCGTTAGGGCAGAATATGTTGTAGCCGCAGTAGGCACAGTTTGTGAGCGTGAAAGCAAAACAAACAAAATTGCGACAGGTGATATTGAAATCAATGTAAAGGAGTTTCGCATTATATCAAAAGCTGAAACTCCGCCTTTTGAAATTGCAAAGAGTGAAAAAGTAGGTGACGAAACAACACTTAAGTATCGTTACTTAAATCTTCGTAATGAAAAGCTTACACAAAATATTTTAATGCGCCATAAGATTGCGAAAATTGCAAGAGAATATTTTTATGATAATGACTTTATTGAAATCGAAACACCGATGATGATTAAGTCAACACCGGAGGGTGCGAGGGACTATGTTGTTCCTTCCCGTGTTCATAACGGTAAATTCTACGCACTTCCGCAATCACCTCAAATTTACAAGCAGCTTTGTATGATTGCCGGATTTGACAGATACATTCAGCTTGCACGCTGCTTCAGAGATGAGGACTTGCGTGCAGACAGGCAGCCTGAATTCACTCAAATTGACCTTGAAATGTCGTTTGTAGACACAGATGATATTATGCAAATGGCAGAGGGCTTTATCAAAAAGCTTATGAAAGAAACAATAGATGTTGATATTGATTTCCCTCTCCCTCGTATGACTTTTGCCGAAGCGCAGGAAAAATACGGTTCTGACAAGCCTGATACCCGCTTTGGTATGCTAATTCAGGATATTACAGCATGGGCTGATAAAACTGATTTTATCGTTTTCAAAAACGCTATCCAAAACGGCGGTTCGGTAAGAGCAATAGTTGCTAAAGGCGCAGCTAATGTATATACAAGAAAGAAAATTGATAAACTTACAGAGCATGCAAAAGGTATCGGCGCTAAAGGCCTTGCTTACATAAGGTGGGCAGACGAAGCACCTACCTGCTCTTTCAACAAATTCTTAAAAGACGGCGAACTTGACGAACTTATCGGCACACTCGGTGTTGAAAAAGGCGACTGTGTATTTATTGTATCTGACAAAACAAGCGATGCACTTTCAGTTCTTGGCGCTCTCCGCCTTATTATTGCAAAAGAACTCGATATTATTCCGCAAGGCAAATGGAATTTCCTTTGGATTACAGAAATGCCGTTTTTTGAATATGACGAAGAAACAGGCGAATGGCTCGCAATGCACCATCCTTTCACAATGCCTATGGAAGAATGCATTGATTACCTTGATACAGATAAAGGCAAGGTTAGGGCCAAAGCATTTGACCTTGTATTAAACGGCACGGAACTTTCATCCGGTTCAATGAGAATTACCGATTGTGAACTTCAAAACAAGATGTTTGAACTTCTCGGTATGGAGCAGGAAGAAATTGATGCAAAATTCGGCTTTCTTGTTGAAGCGTACAAATACGCCGCTCCGCCGCACGGCGGTATGGGCATTGGGCTTGACAGGCTTGCAATGCTTATTTGCGGTGCAGACAGCTTAAGGGATGTTACAGCGTTCCCTAAAGTTCAAAATGCAAGCGAACTTATGAGCGGTGCGCCAAGCTATATTGATGATATTCAGCTTGATGAACTCGGAATTAACATTACAAAGGAAGAAAAAGATGAGCAGTAATTTCTTTGCAATGGTTAACAGAATGAAGCTTATTGACAGATGGGCTTTGATGAACAATACAACCAAGGAAAACATTGCCGAACACAGCCACTGCGTTGCAGTAATTGCTCATGCTCTTGCGCTTATCGGCAATAAAAAATTCGGCAAAAACTACAATGCCGAGCGTGCCGCACTGCTTGCACTGTATCACGATACTACCGAGGTAATTACAGGCGATATGCCTACTCCGGTAAAATATTATAATGATGATATAAAAAATGTTTATAAAGATATAGAGCATATTGCCGGCAAGCGACTTCTTGATATGCTACCTGATGAATTCAGAGAGGATTACAAACCTTTTTTTGAAAAAAAGGAAGAAGATATCGAGTTATGGAAGCTTGTAAAAGCTGCCGATAAAATAAGCGCACTGATAAAATGTATTGAAGAATACAGAATGGGCAACCGTGAATTTGAAAAGGCACTTGAAGCACAGCAAAAGAAAATTGAAGAAATAGATCTTAAAGAAGTTGAATACTTCCGTGAGAATTTTCTTGATTCATACTATTTAACGCTTGACGAGCATACAAAATAATTATGGAAACTGCTATTTTGAACAGCAAAATTAAATCAGGCAAACAATCAGGAGCATATAAATTTATGCTCCTGACTGCTTTTGCTTTGCACCTTGCAGTATTTATATATTTTTTAATAAAAAAGCCCGTTCACATTGATGAAGCTATGACTGTTTTAAACGCAAACAGCCTTGCAAAATCCGGCACAGATATTTTGGGTGAAAAGTTGCCGATATATTTTGACACCTGGCTTTACGGCGGTCAATCCCCTTTTGCCACATATATTGTTGCGATTATGATTAAGCTTTTCGGCTACAGCTTATTTATAACAAGAGTGCCTATGTTCGTATTTTCTATGCTCGGACTTATGGCATTTTATAAATTTTTAAAGGAAGCTATACCCGAAAATGAAACGCTTATTAACATAGCTTTTTGCCTTGCCTGCATTTCACCATGGCATTTGTATTCAAGTGCATTTACGCTTGACTGCAACTTTTTGCCGCATATTGCAATGTTTGGAATGTACTTTCTTGCCAAAGGAATTAACAGCAGAAAAAGCAGATATTTTGTATTTTCAATGTTCTTTTTCGGTTTAGGCTTTTACTGCTACATATTAAGCGCAATTATTATTCCCACCTTTTTGGCAATACTCTATCTGCTGTTGCTTATAAAAAAGAAAATTTCAATTAAAAATACATTTATCAGCGTTTTTACAATTTTTATTGTAGCTATTCCTTTTATTCTTCAGGGACTTGTTCAATTTGATGTGATTGATAATCTTAAGCTGTTTGGCTTTTCAATCAGCAAGATGGAATATTATTCAAGGAGATTAGGAACAAAAAATTCATTTTTAGATAATTTGGGTAACGGCATATTTTTTGCATTATTTCCTGACATTTTATCATTTAACAAAGTTGCGCCATCAGTTTCTTTCAATTACACAAACTCTATTGGTGGTTTTTTACTGATATTCGGAATAATTTTTATTGTATCAAGAAAAAAAGAATTTTCATTCATTAAGATAGTTTTTATTTCATCAATTATTTCCTTATGTATTCTGTGCGGCTTGACGTATTATACCCTTGCCTTATACAGATATAATTTTTATAATTATGTGCTTAGTTTCGGCATTGCGGCAGGACTATACTCTATTAAGCCAATAGCTGAACATTTTAAAATAAATTCAAAAAAAATATTAATTCCTTTGGCATCTGTATTTATATTGAGTTCGCTGATTATTACAAGCTACTGCTTTTTGCATTATTTTTCAAACGATGTATTAAATAACAATCAACTTTACGTTAATTCTATGACTGCTTCTTTAAATTATTGTAAAAATTTTGAAAGCGACTCTGTCTCAATAATCCTTTCAAATAACAATAA
>CAVLCX010000191.1:0-4002 GCA_963661525.1 bacterium | reverse complement strand
TGGTTGCATATGACAGCCAGACTGATATTGGTGTTCTTTCTATCAATGCAACCGGACTTCAGGTTGCCGAATTTGCAAACAGTGATAATCTTGCAGTCGGCGAGCAGGTTGTTGCAATCGGTTGCCCGGGCGGTCTTGAATTTATGAATTCACTTACAAGTGGTTATATTTCGGCACTTGATAGGCCTATTTCATCAAATATCGGATATGATAATAAATGTATTCAGGTTGATGCGGCTATAAATCCGGGTAACAGCGGCGGTGCTTTATTTAATATGCAGGGCCAGGTTATCGGTGTAAATTCATCAAAAATTGCTGCCACCGAATATGAAGGAATGGGCTTTGCCGTTCCGTCAGATACAGCTATTTCAACTGCCAACAGCCTTATTAAATCAGGCTATGTTGAGGGCAGAGCAAAGCTTGGTATCACATATGTTCAGCTTACAAAATACAGCAACTATTCTGCAATTCTTTCTGCACTTGAAGAAAAGGGCTACAAGGATGCAGAGGGTACAATGGTTATTAACTCAATTGACGGTTCATCAGACCTTGCAAGCAAAGATGTTAAGCAGTATGATATGATTGTTGCAATTAACGGTAAAACTATGACTTCAACAGATGTATTGACTTCTGTTTTGGCAGATTCAAAGCCGGGTGATACTGTTAAGCTTACTATTGCAAGAATTGAAAATAACGAAATCAAAATTAAAAATGTTGAGTGCAAGCTTATGGAATCAAAGGGCGAAAGCACTACAACAAATAATAATTCAGGTGACTGATTATAAATATTAAATATGAGGGACTGCCTAATAACGACAGTCCCTTGTTTTCATAAAACAGATAATATTCGGAGGGCGTATGAAGCTTACGAAAAAACTGAAAATCAAAAATTTTATAGTGCTCTTTTTTGCCGGAATAATTAACGCGGTAGGGGTAACGGTATTTCTTCAGCCTGTAAGGCTTTATGACAGCGGAATATCGGGTACATCAATGTTTTTATCTCAAATTACACCTCATTGGCTTTCACTTTCGGTTTTCCTTATTGTGCTTAATATTCCTATTTTTATTTTCGGCGCAAAAAAGCAGGGAATTGAATTTACGATTTATTCTGTTTTCGTGGTGGCTGTTTACTCTTTATCGGCGTGGCTTATAACCGATATTTTGCCGATTGATGTTGCAAGCTTTTCGCCTCTTGCTAAAGATGATTTGTTTCTTTGCGCAATTTTCGGCGGGCTTGTTTCCGGAATAGGCAGCGGGCTTGCAATTCGCTTTGGCGGTGCGATGGACGGTATAGAAGTTTTGGCAGTTGTGTTTGCCAAAAAACTGTCGCTGACGGTAGGTACTTTTGTAATGATATATAATGTAATACTCTATATAATATGCGGCATCGTTTTTCAAAGCTGGATTTTGCCGCTTTATTCAATAGTAGCCTACATTGTGGCGCTTAAAACCGTTGACTATATTATTGAAGGTTTTGACCGTTCAAAGTCAGCGTTAATTATTACTACCAAGCAAAAGGAAATATGTAAATCTCTTTCAGAAAAGTTTGAAAACGGTATAACTTTTTATGATGCAAAAGGTTATTATTCAAATGAAGATAAAACAGTTATATACTTTGTTCTTAACAGATTTCAAATCGGTAAAATGAGGGAGATAGTTCATTCAATAGACCCTAAAGCATACATATCAATAACAGAAGTTGCCGATATTTTCGGTGCAAACAATAATAAAGAGTAAAATGAAGTATAAATATATAATTTGGGATTGGAATGGAACGCTTTTTGACGATGTTGAAATCAGCGTTGATACTATGAACATAATGCTTGAAAAAACAGGATATAAAAACAGAATTGACAGCGAATTATATAAAAATATCTTTACTTTTCCGGTAAGTGATTATTATCAAAAAGCAGGTTTCGATTTTTCAAAAGACAGGTTTGATGATTTGGCAAAAATATATGTTGAAGTGTACACCGCTTTGCAGTTTACCGCAAAGCTTAACAGCGAGGCTGAAAATGTACTTCACCGTATAAAGAACCAAAATATAAAGCAAATTATTGTATCCGCATGTGAGAAAAACAGGCTTTTAAACCAAATTGAGCATTTTGGTATTCAAAAATATTTTGATGATATTCTCGGCATTGACGATGATTTAGCGGTAGGCAAGGCGGGTATAGCAAAAAATTGGTTTGATAAAAACAGCATTTCTGAAAGCGAAGTTCTTTTTATTGGGGATACAACGCATGATTTTGAGGTTTCAAATCAAATAGGCTGTGACTGTATACTTGTATCCTGCGGGCATCAAAGTAAAGAGGTACTTGAAACAAAAAATGCCCCCGTGTTTGACAAATTAAGCCAAATTGAAACTTTTTTAGATTTATAATAGTTACTAATCATTTACAAAATGCCTAAACAGTTGAGTTTTGAATTATAATATGATACAATTAGCATATTGTGGTAAAACAAATTGTATATTGTGAGGTAATTTTATGTTGCAGTTAATACCGCTTGCATACTACGCTCAGGAAAAGAGCGGAGTGTTTGCGATAGATGCACAGCTCAAGGTCAATTCAGATTTTGAATTGAAGCTTTTAAATCTTGAAAGAAGTCAAGACGGAAAACTCAAAATAAAAAAAGATTCTTCGCTTGATGATGCAGAATACAAACTTGAAGTAACAAATAATGAAATCAATATATCCGCTTCAAGCGAAAAAGGCGCATATTATGCACTTCAAACACTTCGCCAGCTCGGCAGGTTTGAACTTGGCGGCAGGGAAATTCCTTGTTGTGTGATAAATGATAAGCCGAGATTTTCTTGGAGAGGGCTTCAGCTTGATGAAAGCCGCCATTTCTTTGGCAAAGAATATGTCAAAAAAATGCTTGATATGATGTTTATGTTAAAACTCAATGTTTTTCATTGGCATTTAACTGATGATACCGGCTGGAGAATTGAAATTAAAAAATATCCGCTTTTAACCGAAATCGGCTCTAAAAGGGCATATACCCAAATCAACGGTTGGGGCAGTACAGATATTATAAATGAACCTTACGAGGGTTATTATACGCAAGAAGAAATTAAAGAAATAATCGCTTATGCTGATGAGCGCGGCATTATGGTTGTGCCTGAAATTGATTTTCCTGCTCATTGTTCGTGTGCGATTTCTGCTTATCCTTGGCTTGCGTGCCGTGAAATAAAAAGGGATGTTCCGGGTTATTTCGGCGGTGCTATCCCTCAAAGAAAATTAAAAATCTTTGATTGGAACAGGCCTATTTGCCCGGGTAAAGACAGAACGGTTGAGTTTGTTAAAGATGTAATAAACGAAGTGTGCGACCTTTTTCCTGCACCGTATTTCCATATCGGCGGTGATGAAGCACCTAAGGTTGAATGGAAAAAATGCCCTTGCTGTCAAAAAAGGATAGAAGATAATAATCTTAAAGATGAGGAAGATTTGCAGGGTTGGTTTAATAACCAAGTGCTTGAAACAGTCAGTGCAAAGGGTAAAAGGCTTATCGGCTGGAATGAAATTTTAAAGGCTCAAAGCCTTGATAAATCAACCGTTTGCCAGTATTGGACTCCTAAAAAAGACAGCAGAGCAAGGGATTGGGCAAACAATGGAAATAATGTGATTTTATCTAATCATCAATCATTTTATTTCGATATGCCTTATGCTAAATACTCGCTTAAAAATACATATGATTACAGCTATAAATCTTTTGGAATTAAGCCTGAAAGTGAAAAGAATATTCTTGGTGTTGAAGCGGAAAACTGGACTGAATGGACAGATTGCCCTGAAAAGCTTGAAGTGTTTATGTATCCGCGAACACAGGCACTTGCCGAAGTTGCTTGGTCACCGGAAGATAAAAGAAGTTTTGATTCTTTTATGGCGAGATTGGAAAATTTCAAGCCATATTTTGAATATTTAGGTATGAGCTATGCCGTTAACAGCGTGGCAATGCCGAAAAGTTGGCTTATGAAGTCAAAAATAAAGAAAAAGTTTGCTG
>CAVLCX010000190.1:0-4014 GCA_963661525.1 bacterium | reverse complement strand
CGTGCAAAGCCGGGTATCGGCGGTCACCTTCCGGGTGAAAAAGTAAATGTTGAAGTATCAAATGCCCGTATGATTCCGGAAGGCTCGGATGCTATTTCGCCTGCACCGCACCACGATATTTATTCTATTGAAGATTTGCGCCAGCTTATTTGGTCGCTTAAGCAGGCTACTCATAATAAAAAGCCTGTTTCCGTTAAAATTGCGGCTGTACATAACATTGCCGCTATTGCTTCCGGTGTTGCAAGAGCCGGTGCCGATATTGTTGTTATTGACGGATTTAGGGGCGGTACCGGTGCCGCACCTACAAGAATTCGTGATAATGTAGGTATTCCTATTGAACTTGCACTTGCATCTGCCGACCAAAGACTTCGTGATGAGGGTATTCGCTCAACAGTATCACTTGTTGCCGCAGGTTCGTTTCGCTGTTCGGCAGATATTGTTAAAGCAATTGCTCTCGGTGCAGATGCCTGCTATGTTGCTTCTGCTCCTCTTATTGCTATGGGCTGCCATATGTGCCAAACTTGTAATACAGGTAAATGCAATTGGGGTATTGCTACTCAAAGGCCTGATTTAACACGCCGCCTTAACCCTGAAATTGCACATCAAAGAGTAGTTAATTTAATCAATGCTTGGAACCACGAAATTAAAGAAATAATGGGTGGTATGGGTATTAACTCTATCGACTCGCTTCGCGGTAACAGACTTATGCTTCGCGGTATAGGTTTAAGTGATAAAGAACTTGAAATACTCGGCATTAAACACGCAGGTGAATAAGGGGGATATGCAAATATGAAAAAAGTTTTCGCAAGAGAAGAGCTTTGCATAAACTGCCGTCTTTGTGAGGTTTATTGCAAAACAGCTCATTCAAAATCAAAAGATATAGTTAAAGCATATAAGTCGGAAAAGCCTGAACCTGTAAGCAGAATTTCTGTTTTTGGTGATAAGGTTGCTTCGGTAGCGGTTAATTGCCGCCATTGTGATGACCCGGCTTGTGTGAAAGCCTGCATTACAGGTGCAATGACTAAAGATAAAAAAACAGGTATAGTTTCTGTTAATGAGGATAAATGCATTGGCTGTATGACTTGCCTTGCTGTTTGCCCGATAGGCTGTATTAAGCAGGGAAACATTGCATATAAATGTGACCTTTGCCAAGGCGAAGAACCTGCCTGTGTTAAAAATTGCCCTAACCACGCATTGTTATGGCTTGAAGTGGGAGGTGCTAAATAATGAATTATGTTATTATAGGTGCTTGTGCGGCAGGCCTTTCAACAGCAGAAGCTATCAGAAAAGCTGACGCTAAAGGCAATATTACAATGCTTACAGAGGAAGCGTATCTTCCTTATTCGCGCCCGTCAATCAGCTATTTTCTTAAAGGTAAAGTTAAAGAAAGTGATATGGCACTTCGCAAGCCTGCATTTTATAAAGCAAATAATATCAATGTTATTACCGGTGCTAAAGTAACTTCTATTGACAGAAAAAATAAAACCGTTAAAGTCGGCAAAAAAACATACCCTTATGATAAACTTTGCCTTGCAACAGGTTCAAAGCCTTTTGTTCCGCCAATGGAAAATGTTGAGGGTAAGGATAATGCAGTAACTTTCCTCGATTTAGCATCTGCAAAAGAGCTGAAAAAGCTTGCAAATGAAAATACAAAGGCAGTAGTTATCGGGGCAGGTCTTATCGGTATGAAAGCTGCCGAAGGACTTGTAAAAATATGTAAAAGTGTTGATGTTGTTGAACTTGCGCCAAGAGTTCTTCCGTCAATTCTTGATAAAACATCTGCCCGCCAGGTAAAAAAGCATTTAGAAAATAACGGTATTAAATTTCATCTTGAAAATACTGTGGTTAAAGCACAGTCAAAGGGTAAGCGTATTACAGGCGTAACTCTTAAAGACGGAAAAGTGTTAAAATGCGATTTGCTTGTACTTGCAGTCGGTGTAAGACCTCAAACCGAGCTTGCCGAAAAAGCTGGACTTGAAGTAAACAGAGGTATTATTACAGATATTCATACAATGCAAACAAGTGATAAAGATATTTATGCGGCAGGTGATTGCACCGTTTCGGTTGATATGCTTGACGGTTCAAAGAAAATTATTGCCCTTTGGCCTAATGCTGTACAGCAGGGTAGAGTTGCCGGCAATCAAATGGCTTGTGAAAGCGAAGTCGTAGACGGTACTTATTCAGTCAATGCAATTGACTTTTTCGGACTTCGCATTTGCACCTGCGGTCTTATAAATGCGCAGGGCGAGCAGTATAGTGATAAAATTAAATCTGACGGTGATGTTTATAAAAGGCTTGTTTTTGAGGGTGATAAACTCGTAGGCTTTGTGCTTATCAATTCAAGCGAAAATGCCGGTATTTATACAAATCTTATTTCAAATAAGGTTGACCTTAATTCACTTGAGGGTGATATTATGGATACACCGTCAATATTTATGTTTGATAAAGAAACAAGAATTCAAAAATTGAGAGGGGGCATTTTGTTATGATTATCGAAGCAGGGCTTACTCGATACGAAACAGTAAATGAAGAAATTGAAAAGCAACTTAAAAAGCAAAATAAAGTTACTGTTAAAGATGTTAACGGCCAGCGATATATCGGTTGCGCTCTTGATGAGGGTAAAACCGTTGAAGTTTACGGTACACCGGGCAATGATATGGCTTGCTATTTAAACGGCGGCAGAGTTGTTGTTTACGGTAATTGCCAAGATGCAGTCGGCAATACCATGGGCGGCGGCGAAATCGTAGTTCACGGCCATTCGGGTGACGCTATGGGTTACGGTATGCGTGACGGTCAAATTTACATTCGTGATAATGTGGCTTGCCGCGGCGGTATTCATATGAAAGAATTTAGGCAAATGCGCCCTGTTCTTGTTATCGGCAAAAATGCAGGCTCATTCCTCGGCGAATATATGGCAGGCGGTACTATTGTGCTTCTCGGCCTTGATATGAAAAGGGGAGAAAAGCTATTCGGCACTCACTGTGCTTCGGGTATGCACGGCGGCAAAATTTTTGTTCGCGGCTCTTTTCCAAAGGAAAATATCAGCGATAATA
The DNA here is from genome assembly GCA_963661525.1 of bacterium. Lineage (GTDB taxonomy): Bacteria > Bacillota > Clostridia > Oscillospirales > Acutalibacteraceae > Eubacterium_R. The sequence continues at coordinate 961 of CAVLCX010000190.1, read as the reverse complement.
TTAAGGTTCAAAATCTTGATGAAACTGATAAAAAAGAACTTGATATGTATATTAAAAAGTACTGCAAATTCTTTAATGCCGATTATAACACCATTATGGCAAAGCCTTTTAAAAAGCTTGTTCCGGCATCATCCCGCCCATATGCAAATCTTTATACACCAAACTAAATGAAAATAATCAAAAGCACCGAGATTCATAATCGTGAACTCGGTGCTTTTTGCAGTGTTGCAAATTTGTACTTTTAATGATACAATGTAAAAGTAAATGTTTTGTTTTTACCGGAGGTTAATTATGAAAAAAGTTATTAGTTTGATTTTATCCGTAGGTATGCTTTTGAGTATCGTATCAGTAGTTGATTTTTCGGCATTTGCTGATGATTCTTCAAGCGTTAATAAAATCGAACTTGATACGGAATACTATATTGAAACAGATAATGATGGAAATTTTGAAGAATATTTTTTGTTTGCACCACAAAAAACGGGAATGTATAAGGTTTCTGTTGTTAATGGATATATTGATTATTTATCCAACGAAAAATTTAGAAGTAGAACAGGGGATTACTATTACTATTTGGAAAGTGGCAAAGAATATAGTTTCGGTGTACATGCAGATATTATTACACAAATTAAATTGGTTGTAAAAAAATCAAAAGATATAGTAGATGCAGAAATTGTAAGCTTTCCGGATATTTCTGATTTAATAATAGGGCAGGTATATCCGTACGATAAATTAAAGGTTAAACTTTACTATGACGATTCATCAACAAAAGTAGTGAATTTAGCTGATTACAATATGGTTCACGAATGGACTGTATATGATGGATTCGGCTTTGAAATAGATGATAATATCCTTTGGTTTAAAGAAGAATATGATGGTAATGGATACAATACTGAAACATACAATGAACTTCATACTACCAATAGAACAGTATCAATGAACTTTGGAAATTCATCTGTTTGTT
>CAVLCX010000189.1:0-4021 GCA_963661525.1 bacterium | reverse complement strand
GCAGAATATTATTCCAAAGAGCTTGGCGAGAAGACCTTGCGTGGTATGACAGAAAATGCATTAAAGTGTAAGCATAATGGTGGTTTGTGTCCGTTAGGTTTTACCGTTGATGAAAATCTAAATTATATCATTGACGAGACTTACGCACCTATTGTTCGTGAAGCGTTTAATATGTACGATAACGGAATAACCATTTAACAGATTGTAGCAGATTTTAATGCTCGTGGATTGAGGACTCAACGTGGCAAAAAGATTTCAATAAATTGCATAACCAATATGCTTCATAATAGAAAATATATTGGCGAATACAAGTTTAAGGACATTGTTGTACCAGGCGGTATGCCTGCGATAATACCTGAATCATTATTCTTGCGTGTTCAAGATAGAATGGTTACGAATAAAAAAGCACCGAGTCATTACAAAGCTGATTGCGAATATATACTAACCACAAAATTATTCTGTGGTAAGTGTGGAAGACTTATGGCTGGTGAAAGCGGCACAAACAGAACTGGTGTAAAATATCGTTACTATAAATGTGTTGGTGTAAAATACCATTATGGATGTGATAAGAAAACCATTAAAAAAGAGCGTATTGAAGATTTCATTGTATTGAAGATTTCATTATTGATAGGATAATGAGAATAGTTAACGATCCTACAGCAATAGACGAAATAATCAAAAATGTTTTAGCTTTTCAAGAGAAAGAGAATAGGGTTTTACCAACACTTGAAGCAGAATTAGCAGATATTGAAAAGCGAAAAGCCAATTTGCTTAACGCAATTGAAATGGGTATCGTGAATGCCACCACGAAGCAAAGGCTGGATGAATTAGAAATGCAGCACAATGAGCTGCTTGTGGAAATTGCGAGAGAGCAAATGGAAATGAACCTAGTTGATGAGAACAAATTAAGGTTTTATCTAGAACAGTTCAAGGGCATTGATTCTACCAAATTAGTCAATCGCAGAAAGTTAATAAACACATTTGTCAATCCAATTTATCTATACGATGATAAATTGGATTTGATATTAAACTATCAAGATGGCACAGAAACTATCTCATTGAGTGAGGTTGAAGCATTTGCCAGTAGTTCCCCCGTAACGAGTGAGGGGGAGCCGGGACTCGGCAAAACTTTGCTTGCAAAATGCTTTATAGATGAATGCGGATTGAAATCATACACTTTGCGAAGCAATAAGGGCGGTGACAAATTTGTTGATGAAATTACTGCCACCTTTGAAAAGGCAAAGCAAAATGCGCCGGCAATCATTTTTCTTGATGATATGGACAAGTTTGCTAACGATGATGATATGCACTGCGATGCACAGGAATATGTTGCCGTTCAGGCAGGGATTGATTTTGTAAAGGGCAGCGATATTTTTGTTATAGCAACAACGAATGAAATAAATAAACTTCCCGATTCTCTTGTCCGTACTGGCAGATTTGACAGAGTTATAGTTGTCCAAGCACCAACGCAGGATGACGCTTCCAAAATCATTGAGCATTATCTGAAAAACAAAAAACTTTCCGATGATGTCGATTTCAACGACCTTTGCAAAATGATGTCGTATCACTCTTGCTCCGACCTCGAAACGCTTTTGAACGAGGCGGCGATTCGTGCGGGATATGGTAAAAAAGACAGTATTGAGATGGAAGACTTGATAAATGCCGTGCTTAGATTGCAATATAAATCACCCGATGAGCTTTTGCAAAAGGACAAAGACGAAATCCGCAAAACTGCCATTCACGAGGCGGGGCATATTGTTGTCAGCGAGGTGCTTAGTTCGGAAAGTGTCGGACTTGCTTCCATTCGTTCGAAAGGCAGAAGCCGAATCGGCGGATTCATTCACAAATGCAAGGATGACGAATCGTTGCAAAATCAAGTAATGATTTGTCTTGCCGGCAAGGTTGCCACGGAAATGTATTATTCCGACTCATGTGCAAGCGGATGTGAGTCGGATTTCAAAAGTGCAATAAATTTGATTCGTAACGGCTTGACCGAAGAAGGAACAAACGGAGTTTCGTTTTTGGAATTTAAAAATTATTGTTATGACTTGTCAACAAGAGCAGATGACAACAGAGAAGCAGTCGTTCACGCAGAACTTGAAAGATATATTTTGCAAACAAGAGGTATTCTTATTAAAAATAAAGAGTTTCTTGAAAAAACTGCCGATGCTCTTGCAGAAAAAGAAACCTTGCTCTATTCCGATATTCAGTCGATTAAGAACAGTGTAACAATAACAAAATGCGTGGCATAAAGCGGTTTGGTTGTTGCTAAAATAATGATAGCAGCAAGAAATGTATAAGATTTACAGTAAATGCGGGTGGGAGAATTTTATCTCATCCGCTTTTATATACTCCCGTTAAGGTAGTGATGACATGAGAAATAGTGATGCAAAGAAAATGTTTGATGAGTCCTTCCGAAACTTTAAGGGCTTTGGCGACTAATTATTGAAAAAGCAATTGCTTTATATAGCATTATAAGAATTAAGCACTATAAAAAGAAGTATGCGATGTGCTTTGATTTGAATGTTTATTAAGAATTTTGACTTGCTGTTGACAAGTGCTATCGTATATGATAACACCATGGAAAGCTTTAATATTTCTTGATTAACGTGTTGTTTTGTGGTAAACTACAAATATAATATAATGAAGGGAGAGATGAGTATGATTTACGAACTCAAACATTTTAATACGCCCATTTTAAAGTTTTCTGCTGACGAAGAAAGCAGTGAACCTAATGTGGAAATTAAATGGGTTACGAAAAATACTTCTCTGCTCCCGTTGGATTTAGAGTTAAATGAAGATGGATTGTTTAAATGGCTTAAACATAGGACAATTCCTTCAAATCGTGCATATGTCAGAACCTTGTTGAGCAAATGCGGACTCAATCTTAACAGACCTTTAAACATTATCAAGGTATCAAAAGGATTGTCTCTAAACGACTGTTACTGGATTGTTGAGGAAGGTTTTGAAGGGAAGTTTGAGGATTTTAACCTTTATGATAATCATTTGAGCAGAGTTTTAGCCAGCATAGCATTTACCGGTTATGGAAGCAGTGTTCGTTCCTCGCTTGCTTCAAGCCCTGAGTTTACAACAAATGGTATGTTACCAAAATGCTGGAGAAGAATAAAAGGTAAGATTTATTTGTATAAAGGCGGAACAACCGGTGCTTCAAACACGGGAATGGAGCCATATTCGGAATTTTATGCACATCAAGTTGCTCAAGCAATGGAAATAGATTCTGTTCCGTATAATATCTGCAAGTGGAAAGGCGAACTATGTTCTTATTGTGAGCTTTTTACAAGCAAGGATTATTCTTTTGTCCCTGTCGGAAAAATAGTAAAAACCGGCGGCATGGCAGCCGTTAGAGAATTCTACGAAAATCTTGGCAAGGAATATGTAAAAGCATTAGATGACATGATTGTACTTGATGCATTGATTTGTAATACTGACAGACATTACGGCAATTTTGGTTTCTTGGTCAATAACAAAACAAACAAGATTGTTGCGCCTGCACCTTTGTTTGATCATGGCAACTCGCTTTATAATTTCGCAGGAAGAGACGATTTGGAAAGTTATGATGCGTTCTCTCAATATGCAGACACCTTATTGCCTTGTGTATATGATGATTTTATAATGGAAGCTAAAAAAGTGTTAACAAAAGAACACAAAGAGCATTTACGCAAGTTGTTACAATTTAAGTTTAAGAAACATTCGATGTACAATCTTCCCAATCAAAGGCTAAAGTATCTTGAAAAGAGGATACACGAAAGAGCCCAAATATTGCTTCAGTAAACAGAAAAATGAAATTTAATTAAAAAGTATAATCCCTGAGTGATCGGGGATTATTTTTTAGACTTTTAAGTTTTTCTGTGTAAAGATTATGCACACCCGTTGCCTTTCGACTACATATTTACGACCATCTATTGTCCATTTATGAATTTACCATATTTCCGCCAAGTAAATTGACCATTGTGTTTGCAACATTTTCTTGCATGGAATCCGTTACATGCATATAGGTGTT
>CAVLCX010000188.1:0-4023 GCA_963661525.1 bacterium | reverse complement strand
GTATTTTTTCATTACTATTCACCACCTTTCAATTTTTCAATTATTTAGTTTTATGTATAAAAAAAGAACTATCAAATTTCGTATTTGATAGTTCTTAAATTTAGTTTATTTATTATTTGTAAAGTTTTTCATTCAACTGCTTTTGCATATTGTTTATCATAGAATCGTTAGCTTTTGGTGTTGCACAATTATAGATATTTTGTGAATCATTATCAAGTTTATAAGAAGAAACAGCTCGTGATTCTTTGCAAAAACGAGTAGGGAAAGCATTATTTTTCTTCAATTCATCAAGCGAATTAAATGTCACTTCACAATCATAGCTATACCAATAGCCATCAATTTTAACCCAATTCCAATAATGAGGCGGAATCGAGTTGCTTTTTCCATTTCCACCAATCATGTAACTACTCAAATTTGCCTTCGCAGAAAAGTAATTAAAACACTCTGCAAATTGATTGCATCCACCTGTACCGAATTTGATTAACTCATAATTTCCAAAAGCTATATCATTATCAGTGCCGCCATACTTCCAATGCGAATCAATCCAACGCTGAATTTTGATAACTTTGTCGAAATCGGAATCTGTTGAAATAATTCCCATTTCATTGAAAGCATTATTCATAAGGTTTTGGTAGTCATTCATTTCATAAGAAATCTTACTTACAACCTTTGACCAAGGTTTAGCATTAAAATTCTTATCATAGTATCTTACTCTGAAATACCATGTTTTTTCTGCATAATAATCTCGGTCATCACTCTCACCTATTTCAGTAAAAGATTTTGTAGTTGTAGTACCGTTGTTTGAACTAAAACGATAAACATCATGCTTAAAATTTTTATCAAAAGAGCATTGAACATCATAATTCTGCGCACCACTGATTTTATTCCAAGTAACTTTAAAGCCATATTTTTTACCGGTTATATACGATACCGACTGAATTGCAATAACAGAAGAATTATTTGAACTACTTGAAGAACCTTTCTTTGCTTTAGTAGTAACGCTGTAATTAGCTGACCATTTTGAGTAGTAGTTCTTCTTTTTAACAGTCTTATAAGTTCTTACTCTTACATAATACTTCTTCTTAGCTTTGAGTTTCTTAACCGTCTTGCTTGTAGTCTTAGCCTTTGCAACTTTGACTGTCTTAGAAGTCTTTGAAGTAAACTTCTTAGAAGTGCTGTACTGCACCTGATAGCCGGTGCAAGACTTCTTTTTCCACTTCACCGTAAAACCACTTTCAATAGCCTTGATTGAAGTAATCTGCGTTGCACTCGGCTTGCTTGCTGCGAATGTCGGCACACCAATGCTAACACTCGTAAGTATCATAACAATCGCTAAAACGATTGATAACATTTTATTTTTGTTTCTCATTTATTTTCCTCCTAAATCAAATTTATATAAAGTGATAAAATCACTTAATTTCTATAAAATGTGTATCAAAAAATACACATTATCTTATACTCATATTATACCATATAGGCACTAAAATTTCAACTAATACCGTAGTAAAATCAAGGCTTTTCAGCCTTTTTTATGTTCGGCTTTTCTTCTAAAAATCTCACTTTTCAGAGAAACTATATTTTTAAAAAACTATCAATATTCAATTTTCAAGGTTCAATGATGTTTAAATTAACATCTTAAAATCCTAAAAGTTTTTTAGGACTTTAAGACATCAATTTTATCTTTCTAAATATATATAGTTACCGTCTTAACTTTTTTTACAATTTTTTCGTCATTTTAATATTGATAGTTTTTTCTACTTTCACAAGCTTGTCATAGTATGACTGTGTAGCTGTTTTTTCAGTACCGGAAGATAAAGAGTTACCCTTACCACAAACTTCCCAAATAAGCCTTTGTACAGCGAAATATTCACCGTTTGCTGCATCACTATTATCGTTAAGCCAACCGTTATGACATACTTGATTTACATACGGATAACTTGTTTGACCATCCCATGCTACATATATCGAATCACCCTTATTAGCTACATACTGACCGGAATTATAATCGTAAGTATAATATACCTTTTGCCAATCTATAACATTACCGTTAAATGTATTGGTTTCTTTCAACTGATAATATCCTGTCGGTACATTACAAAAATACAAATCACCGGCAGTGTTCGTTGTTCCCGACAATACATAATTACCGTCTGAATCATACAATGTGAATTCTGCTTGGTATGGGGTATTTGTATCCTCAATTGTCTTATGGATATAAATATCACCTCTTTGTAAGGTGTTTATCCACCTGCCATATGAATTATTTGCTACATTGGTTACATTACCGGCAGTTACAACCGCTTGAACACTACCAATATTACCGTATGGTACATATCCGGCAGGTGTTACTTCTGTTACTGTGTATGTGCCGGCAATAAGACCTTCAAATGAAGCAACACCGGTTTCATCAGTCCAAGCGGATGAAAGGTAAGTCGCACCTGTTGAATCATACAAATTAAATTGAATACCGTTCATCGGTTCATTTGAATCAGTGACCTTGGTTATTGAAATGTCGCCAAAATTGATTATTGTCGCAGCACTAACATTTGCGTTTAAAGTGCTTGGATTACCTGTGGCTATAACTTGCTGGTCACCAAATCTGCCAACTTGGCTATCGCTTATTGTAAACCTGCTATATTTAGCTTTCATTTTAATAGTTTTCTTTCCATCAAAGTTAGCTGATGATTTCACAGTGAGCGTATTACCCGAAATAGAAGTTGTAAGTCCGTCTTTATCAGTAATATCAAATTTACTTAACACGCTATTACTATCAGTTGCAGAGCCTTTGTATGAGGTGACATTACCCTGTTCATCATATTGCGGTTCAAGTTTTATGGTACTGCCGCCAAAATTAGGCTTTTTGTTTGAATATTTTGAGTAATTTGAATTTAGAGTTTCATAAACATCTTTTGTTTGGCTTTTAAAATAATTAGAAAGTTCTTTTTCTGATTTGGAAGTAATAACATTCCAAATTGCTCTTTGAATACCAAAATATTGAGCATCAGTACCGTTTATGTATCCTTTTGCTCCGGCACAAGAAAGAATGTTTTGTATTTTGTTTTTCTTTGATGAACCAAGTGCATTCCAATACTTCACAGCTTCAGTATCTGTTTTAAACTTACCTGATGAACTTGCACCGTAGTTAATACAAAAAGCATCTTTACCGTCTATTTCAAGCCTATGGTGTGCCATTCCACCTGATGACCAGACATCTTTTATTGACGAATCTGCTAATACTGACATAACCGGTGTTATACAGGAAAACACTGTTAGCACCGATAGCAGCAACGCAAGTATCTTTTTGCCGACTTTTTTGTTGAATTTTAATTTAGTTGCCATATAGTTCTCTCCTTTCTTTGAGACTTTTAGTTTCTAATTTTTGTTTAATTTACTTTCCGGAAAATAAAATAAAATCTTTAAATTTCATTCTAAATAAATCCTGAAAAATATTTTTTCATTACCGTTCACCACCTTTCAATTATTTAGTTTTTTGTATAAAAAAAGAACTATCAAACATAAAATTTGATAGTTCTTTTTTATTTTTTGTATTATTTTTTCACGACATCTGGTAAACATATTTTGCGCAACTGGTTATTCATTTCAAAATAATTTTGACCGTGTGGTTGATGTTCGTTGAAGATGTTTTCACTCTTTTCATCAAGTAAATATGTTAAAGTTGCTCTTGTTTCGGAATAGAAACCTGCTCCACCCGGTTCACAATCATAATTATACCACTGATTATTTATACAAATAAAATTCCATGCGTGAGCAGATGCTTTTTTATTAGCTGCGTCTCCAATAATAACATAACATTGAATACCAGCTTTATTACAAAAATACACAAAATTATTTGCAAATTCCTGACAAGCACCACTACCATGTTTTGCAAGTTCATAAATCCATCCTGAATCATCATATCTTGTTTCTTGACTGTAAACCCAATGACTACTAATCCAATTTTGAATAGCAGCAAGTTTTTGAATGTCACTCATTTGAGCAGTAATACCCATTTCACCATAAGCC
>CAVLCX010000187.1:0-4072 GCA_963661525.1 bacterium | reverse complement strand
TTCGCAAGCTTTATTTTTAATATCGTCAAAATCCTTTTCACATTCACATGCGCGTGAAAAAGCGGCAATACCGAAAACGCGTGAAATTCTGTCTGCCGCTTCATCAAGGTCAATATCATCATCAAGCGGCTCAACCATAATGGTTGACTGGCTTTTTGTATATTCAAAATCGCCGAGGTCTGATATTCTGTGTTTAATATTTTTAACAAGCTTATCTTCAAAGCTTGAACGGTTAAGCCCTTTAAGTGCAAGTTCACCGTTTTTTACAAGTATAATTTCTTTCATTTTGATTTTCCGTTTCTATTTTAATGGGTGGGTTTTAACAAGTTCATCAAGTGAAGATGCTATCAAGTCAACATCATCTTTTGTATTATACCTTGAAAAGCTAACCCTAATGCTTTTATCTATAATCTCATTCGGCAGGCCCATAGCGGTAAGTACATGGCTTTTTTTACCTTTTGCGCAGGCAGAACCATTGCTTACATAAACGCCGTACTTTGCCGAAAGCTCCTGCAAAACAGTTTGGCTTCTCATAAAAGTAGGAATATAAACATTTAAAATATAAGGTGATGTATCCTCATCATTATTAAACTTAATCCCGTCTATTTCGGCAAGTTTTTGCCTTGCGTACAAATTAAGTTCTTTAATTTTTTTCTTCTGCTCATTCACATTAGGCAGTGCCTTTACCGCCGCACCGAAGCCGGCAATAAGCGGTGAACTTTCCGTTCCCGGCCTGAGTCTTTTTTCCTGCTCGCCGCCGAAAGTTCGTGCAAAATTTTGGTCGGTCAAATTTGCATTTTTATTAACATACAAAGCACCTATGCCCTTTGGCCCGTGAATTTTATGCGCTGTGATTGAAACAAGGTCAGCCCCAAGCTTTTTAGGGTTAATATTAACCTTACCGTAAGCCTGAACGCAATCTATATGCACAAGTGCGCCTGCGCCTGCCGCCTTAACTGCTTTTGCAATGGATTTAACAGGCATTACAGTTCCGACTTCGTTATTTATATACATCATTGAAACCAAAATTGTATCTTTATTTACCGCGTCAAAAATCTGCTTTTCAGTAATATTACCGTGGCTGTCAGGCTCTAAATAAATCACTTCAAAGCCCTGCTTTTCAAGCTGCTGTGCGGATTGAAGCACGCTTTCATGCTCAATAGCAGTTGTAACAATCCTTTTACCAAGCCGCCCTTTTGCACGGGCTGCGCCGAACAGAGCCATATTATTAGCCTCCGTTGCACCGGAAGTGAATATGATTTCATCTTTATCTACACCGAGGGAATCTGCCACAGCACCCCTTGCCAAGATAATTTCTTTCATAGCTTTAATGCCCAAATCGTGCAAGCTTGACGCATTGCCGAAATTATCCGTAAGCATATTCATAACAGCACTTACACATTCCTCACAAGGTTTAGTTGTTGCCGAATTATCTAAATACGCAATCATAAATTCATTAGTTCCTTTAACTTAAATACTGCCGCAATAGTTTTTGAGTCTTTAATTTCATTAGTCATAATTTTAGTTACAACTTCTTTAATCGGCATTTTAATTACATCTAAAAATTCATCATCATCAAGATGCTGCTTTCCGTAAGTAATACCCTTGGCATAAAAAAGCCTGATAATTTCACCGCAGTAACCCGGTGACGGATAAATTTCGCCGAGGGATTCAAAAACTTCCGCTTCGGCTCCGCATTCCTCCGAAAATTCCCTGATACCAGCTTCTTTAGGGTCTTCGCCTTTTTCAAGTTTACCGGCAGGAATTTCATAAATAGTTTCTTTATAAGGATACCTAAATTGCCTTACAAGCAGAATTTCATTATCTTCCGTCAAGCCGATAATTCCTACACCGCCCGGGTGGTCAACAACTTCCCTGTCTGCAATATCCCCGTCAACAAGCATAACGGTATCCTTATGCACATCAATAATTCTGCCGCTGAATATACCCTGCACATCTTGAGTTTGCTCAAAATAGCCAAGCGCAATGGCAAAAATATCATCAATCTTTTCTGCAATAAATTTCGCACCGGCAGAAGCAAATTCAACGCGGCTTCCGTATCCCCACATTACACCTACGCTATCAATCATATTTGCCTTTGCACCGTCAATATCATATTTTTTATCGCCCACCATTAAGGTTTCATTGCCCTGGGTGTCAAGTTCCTTAATACAGCGTGAAATAATATTGGCTTTTGACTCACAATCGGCAGAAAAAGTAACGCCGCAGATAACATCAAAATATGATTTCACACCATAATGGTCAAGCAAAGCTTCCACATAATCCTGCGGTTTTGAAGAAGCGATACCAAGCTTGATATTTTCCTTTTTAAGCTTTGAAAGAAGCTCCTTTATTCCGTCATAAAGTTCACTTTCAAGAAGGCCTTTATTTGTATAACGCTCCCTATACTTTTTTACAAGCTTATCCGCCATATTGGCGTCAACGCCGAATTTTTCCTGAAAAGTAATAAGAAGCGGCGGGCCGATAAAAAATGTAAGTTCTGTATAATCCGGAGCTTCGATATTATAATAATCAAGCGCGTATTTTGCACTTTTAAGTATGCCTTCGCCGGTATCGCAAATCGTACCGTCAAAATCAAATATTACTGCCTTATATTTCATTATCCGTTTACCTTTTTCATAAATTTATCAGCCAAAACAACAAATCTTTCAATTGTACCTTTGCCTATTACATTACCGTCATTATCTTTAGCACTGACTGAAAAAACAAGTCGCCTGCCGTCAACTTCTTCAAGTTTAGCCACAGCAGATACGGTAGTTCCCATTGAACTTGCTTTATCGTGCGTAATATCAATCTTTGTGCCGACTGTGGTTTCCCCGTCATCAAGAAGCGGTGAAACTGCCTGGCAAGTCGCTTCTTCCATAAGAGCAAGCATCATCGGAGTTGCATAAACAGGGAGTGAGCCTGAACCGACAGCCGCAGCCGTATTTGTTGAATTAACCGTTACAAGAGCTTCACCCTTATAATCACCGTGAAATTCTTTCATAAAGTACACCTCTTTTAAAATAAAACAGAATTATATCTTTAAAATCTTAAACATTATATCACAAATTTTCGGTGTATACAATACAAATAATTTATGTTATACTTTTATTAACACAATCTGTACATTTTAGGAGTACACTATGGCAGAAAAATCAAAACGAAAAAGAATATATTTCCTTGATGAATTAAGGGGATTTGCAATTTTATGTATGATAGTTCATCACGCTTTTCTTGATGTGGGCGATGTATTGGGACTTACTTGGGGATACAAAATTTTTGATGCGCTATGCACCGTTCAGCCTGCTTTTTGGGCGATATTCATTATCATTTCAGGAGTATGTTCACGCCTTTCGAGAAATACAATTAAGCGAGGATTTATAGTTTTGGGTGCAGGTTTGATTATAACTCTTTTTACTGCGGTAATTATGCCGCTGTTCGGCTTCACAGGTTCTGAAATTTATTTCGGCATACTGCACTGCCTGGGAAGCTGTATGATTATTACAGGGCTTTTAATGCCGGCTATTAACAAAATAAATTACAAACTCGGCGCCTTGATTTCGGCTTTTTTATTTATTTTCACATACGGCATTAACACCGGCACAATGCTTTTTGCACTCATTAAATTACCTGCCTCCTGGTATCAATATGATTTTTTAGCACCGCTCGGTGTATACTCCCAAAACTTTGAAAGTGCCGATTATTTTTCCATAATTCCCTGGATATTTTTATTCCTTTTCGGCGCATTTATCGGCAAACTTGCAAAAGATGAAAATTTGCCGAAATTTATGTATAAACAAAGGAGCAAATTTCTCTGCCTGGCAGGTAAAAACAGCCTTTGGGTTTACATTTTGCACCAGCCGGCAATATATTTGATAATGCTGATTATAGCATTTATAATCGCATAATGCTTCACAAAAATACGCACCGCTTCATAGTATAAACAGGTGCGGTACTGATATAATTAAATCCCAAACGCACTGCAAAGTACGCTTGGGATTTTTATTTTTGCTTTTCGGCTGTTAGCTTAGGTGGTGCAAAGCATCTTTAAAACAGCCTTAGCCGTATC
>CAVLCX010000186.1:0-4083 GCA_963661525.1 bacterium | reverse complement strand
ACACGGCACAGTGTATCAAAAAGTTTTCGTCTTCTTTGATGAAATCTTTAAAAAGGTGTTGACATATTGATTAAGGTAGTTTATATTATTAGCTATCTTAAAATGGCTTTTTATTGCAAATTATAAATTCTATATTTTTAATTATTGCTTATATATATGTAACGGAAAATTTTGGTTTTCAGGTCATATGCAATGCGCAATTAGCTGTTTGTGAATATAAACAAATTACGAAAATAAAACGATCGGAGTGACTCTAATGGTAAATGTTAAGGATGTCCAGCTCGGCACAACAACGAGAAAGAGTTTTGCAAAAATCAATGAGGTTATGAAAATGCCTAACCTTATCGAAGTGCAGAAGAGTTCTTACCGTTGGTTTCTTGAAGAGGGTCTCAAAGAAGTATTCAAGGATATTGGTGAAATCAGTGATTACACAGGTAACCTTGTGCTTGATTTTGTTGACTTTTCAATTGACGACGAACCTAAGTATTCAATTGCACAATGTAAGGCTCGTGACACCACTTATGCTCGTCCTTTAAAGGTTAGAGCAAGGCTTGTTAACAAAGAAACAGGCGAAATCAAAGAAAACACTATTTTTATGGGCGACCTTCCTTGGATGACAGACGCAGGCACATTTGTTATTAACGGTGCTGAAAGATGTATTGTATCCCAGCTTGTTCGTTCACCTGGTGTTTATTACAATATGGACCACGATAAAACAGGTAAGGAACTTTTCACTAACACTGTAATTCCGAACCGCGGTGCTTGGCTTGAATATGAAACAGACGCCAATGACCTTTTCTATGTTCGTATTGATAAAAACAGAAAGATTTATATCACAACATTCCTTCGTTCATTAGGACTTGGTACAGATTCTGAAATCGTAGATTTCTTTGGTGAAGATGACAAAATTCTTGCAACAATTGACAAGGATACTACCAAAAACCAGGAAGAAGCTCTTCTTGAAGTTTATAAAAAGCTTCGTCCGGGTGAACCGCCTACACTTGAAACTGCACAGGCACATCTTGACGGTTTGTTCTTTGATGCTCACCGTTATGACCTTTCAAGAGTCGGCAGATACAAGTACAATAAAAAACTTTCATTAAGTGATAGGCTTAAAGACAGAGTTCTTACTCAGCCTATTATTTCACCACAGGGTGAATTCCTTGCAGATGCAGGCGAAAAAATCAGCGAAGAAAGAGCTGTTGAAATCGAAAATGCAGGTGTTATGGTTGCATATGTCGATGCAGACGGTAAGGAAGTAAAAATCGTATCTAACGGTATGGTTGATATTTACAAGTATGTTGATTTTGACTGCAAAGAACTTGGCATTCACGAAATGGTATCATATAGAGTTCTTTCCGAAATACTTGAAAAGTGCGGCGATGATGTTGATGCTCTTAAAGAAGAAATTGAAAGAAGAGCAGATGACCTCGTTCCAAAGCACATTACAACAGATGATATTTTTGCAAGTGTATCATATCTCATTAACCTTGCAAACGGTGTAGGTACTACTGATGATATTGACCATCTCGGTAACCGTAGAATCAGAGCTGTCGGCGAACTTCTTCAAAACCAGTTCAGAATCGGTTTTACAAGAATGGAAAGAGTTATTCGTGAGCGTATGACACTTCAGGCTCAGGATGATGACGGTGCTATCACGCCGCAGGCTCTCATCAATATCCGCCCGGTAGTTGCTGCTATTAAAGAGTTCTTCGGTTCATCTCCACTTTCACAGTTTATGGACCAAAATAACCCGCTTGCAGAACTTACACATAAGAGAAGACTTTCAGCTCTCGGTCCGGGCGGTCTTTCAAGAGATCGTGCAGGTTTCGAAGTTCGAGATGTACATTATACTCACTACGGTCGTATGTGTCCTATCGAAACACCTGAAGGTCCTAACATCGGTCTTATCTCTTATCTTGCTTGTTACAGCCGACTTAACGAATATGGCTTTATTGAAGCTCCGTACCGTAAGGTTGATAAAGAAACAGGCGTTGTTACCGATGAAGTAGTTTATATGACTGCTGATGTTGAAGATAATTATGTTGTTGCTCAGGCTAACGAACCTCTTGATGAAAACGGCAGATTTACAAATGCAAGAGTAACTTGCCGTTGCCGTGATGAATTCCTTACTCTTCCACCTGAAAGGGTAGATTATATGGATGTATCACCGAAGATGGTAGTTTCGGTTGCTACTGCAATGATTCCGTTCCTTGAAAACGATGACGCAAACCGTGCTCTTATGGGTGCTAACATGCAGCGTCAGGCAGTTCCTCTTCTTAAAACTGTTGCCCCTGTTGTCGGCACAGGTATGGAATATAAGGCAGCTTATGACTCAGGTGTAGTAGTAATCGCAAAGCGTGGCGGTACTGTTACAGCAGTTGATGCCGATACTATCGAAATCACTGCAAAGCCTGGTGAAGTTGATAAATACGAACTCGTTAAGTTCCAGGGTTCTAACCAAGGTACTTGCATTAACCAGCGTCCTATCGTTTCTCTTCATCAGAAGATTGAAGACGGACAGGTTATTGCCGACGGCCCTGCAACTTGCAACGGTGAAATTTCACTTGGTAAGAATGCACTTATCGGATTTATGACTTGGGAAGGTTATAACTACGAGGATGCTGTTCTTATTAACGAAAAGATTGTAAGAGATGATGTTTATACTTCGATCCATGTAGTTGAACATGAAGTTGAAGCCCGTGATACAAAGCTCGGTCCTGAAGAAATTACAAGGGATATTCCTAATGTAGGCGAAGATGCACTTCGTGACCTTGATGAAGACGGTATTATCCGTGTCGGCGCCGAAGTACATTCAGGTGATATTCTTGTAGGTAAGGTTACACCGAAGGGCGAAACAGAGCTTACAGCCGAAGAAAGACTTTTAAGAGCAATCTTTGGCGAAAAGGCAAGAGAAGTAAGGGATACTTCAATGCGTATTCCTCACGGTGAATACGGTATTGTTGTTGATGTTAAGGTATTTACCCGTGCAAACAGCGATGAACTTTCACCGGGTGTAAATAAAGTAGTAAGAGTTTATATTGCACAAAAGCGTAAAATTCAAGTCGGCGATAAGATGGCAGGCCGTCACGGTAACAAGGGTGTTGTTTCAAGAATTTTACCACAGGAGGATATGCCATTCCTTCCTGACGGAAGACCTCTTGATATTGTTCTTAACCCTCTCGGCGTACCTTCCCGTATGAACATCGGTCAGGTACTTGAAGTTCATCTTGGCTATGCAGCTATGGCTCTCGGCTGGAAGATGATGACTCCTGTATTCGACGGCGCGCACGAACAAGATATTCGTGATTGCCTTGAAGAAGCAAATATTGGCTACTATATTGATGAAAACGGTAAGAAGGTATTTGACGGTAAGACTGAACTTATCGACGGTCGTACAGGTGAAAAGTTTGATAACCGTATCACAGTCGGCTATATGTATTACCTTAAACTCCATCACCTTGTTGATGATAAGATTCACGCTCGTTCAACCGGCCCTTACAGCCTTGTAACCCAGCAGCCACTCGGCGGTAAAGCCCAGTTCGGCGGCCAGCGTTTCGGTGAAATGGAAGTTTGGGCGCTTGAAGCTTACGGTGCAGCATATACTCTTCAGGAAATTATGACTGTTAAATCTGATGATGTTGTAGGCCGTGTTAAGACTTATGAATCAATCGTTAAGGGTGAAAACATTCCGTCAGCCGGCACACCTGAATCATTTAAGGTTCTCTTTAAGGAATTGCAGGCTCTCGGTCTTGATACCAAGGTTCTTGATAAAGACGGTAATGAAATTGAACTTAAGCAAGACCTTGATGACGGTTCAGGAATTCAGCCGATTGATGAACAGGCATTTACAACTGTAAATGACTTTGAAGGTCAGGAAGGCTTCGGAGTAGAAAATGCAGAGAATGAGCAGGAAGCAGGTCAGTCAGATGGCTTTGATGATTTGTTTGCTGATAATGAAAGCGAGTCAAGTGATGACTTCGGTTTCGACTTCGGTGACATTTCTTCAGACGATGAATAATTCTGATAAGACTTCCACAACTAACTAATACAAAGGAGTGCTTCCATATGGATAATTATGAA
>CAVLCX010000185.1:0-4098 GCA_963661525.1 bacterium | reverse complement strand
TTCCTGCTTCACCGTTTGGAAAAACAGCAAGTACGCGCCTGTCATATAATACCCCTGCGTCGCATTGTACAAAGTTAGGCATTATTTGGCTTATTCTGTTAAAATTTGAACCAAACTTTTTCAGCAAATAAGCATTCTTTGTTAAAACATCAATACTCTTTGTTTTAAAATTTACAACTGAATATTGAACTTTATACTGTGTTCCGTTTGGCAGTGGTAACTTCTCAACAATAATTACGGATTCATCATTATATTTAATTACATCGGCAATTTCTTTTGTGCTGATTAACTGCAATATTATTCCTCCGATTTGTCGAGAGAAGTATTTGTGAGATAACCAAGAGTTAATAAACTATCCCTAAGATGTACATTTTCAACTATCACACCCGGATGAGCCATGGCTATATCGTAGTTTGTAAAGTTCAAAAAGCTTTTAATTCCGACTTTTACAAGCAAGTCAGCGATTTCTTCCATATCTGTTGACGGAATACAGGTCACAGCGCAAGTAGGGGAGTTATCAATACAAAAGTTTTCAAGGTAGTTTATATTTCTTACGGGAATACCTTTAATCATATTGCCGCAGATGGCTTCGTTTTTATCAAAAATACCGATAAGCTTGAAGCCGCTGTTTTTTGAAAACATTTTGTTGGTGATAGCTTTACCCAAATTACCCGCACCGATAAGTATGGTTTTAATCTCTTTGTCAACACAAAGGATTTCACCGATTTTGGCATGGAGTTCCGGTACATTGTAACCGTAACCCTGTTGCCCAAATCCGCCGAAACAGTTGAAATCATGCCTTATTTGTGAAGCGGTAAGCCCCATTCTTGTTGCAAGTTCTTTTGAACTGATTCTTACTATTCCGTTATCTTTAAGTGATTGCAAGAATCTGTAATATCTCGGAAGTCTTTTGATAACGGATATAGATATATCATCTTTATTTTGCATAATATTCCTCTCCTGAATTTCTGTAATAAAGATATATTATTTTGTCATTTCAGTGATTGTTTCCATTACATAGTCACCGAATTCACTGCAAGTGCAGCCGTCACTTCTGCCGGTAACAACAAGCTTCTTTTCTTCAAGCATACATTTATCAAGTGCAGCTTCAAGAGCATTTGCTTGCTTTTGGAAACCGATATGTGAAAGAAGCATTACTGACGCACGAAGCATTGAGCAAGGGTCTGCATATTGACCCCTGCCTTCTTTAATCATACGAGGTGCTGAACCGTGAACAGCTTCAAACATAGCATATTTTTTACCAATATTAGCTGAACCTGCTGTGCCTACGCCGCCTTGGAATTCAGCAGCTTCATCAGTGATGATGTCACCGTAAAGGTTTGGAAGAACAAATACTTTGAAATCTTTTCTTCTTGCAGGGTCAATAAGTTTAGCTGTTGTAATATCAACATACCAGTCATCTGTTACAATGTCAGGATATTCCTCGCCGATTTTTTGCGCTGTTTTGAGGAATTTACCGTCAGTTGTTTTAATAATGTTTGCTTTTGTAATGATAGAAACTTTGCCCTTGTTATTTTTCTTTGCATATTCGTATGCAAGGCGTGCAATTCTTTCACAGCCTTCCTGTGTTGCTACTGTAAAGTCAACTGCAAGGTCGTCTGTAATGTTTAATCCGTATGAACCGATAGCGTATCCACCCTCGGTATTTTCTCTGAAAAATGTCCAGTCAATACCTTCTTCAGGTACTTTTACAGGCCTCATATTAGCAAAAAGGTCAAGCTCTTTTCTCATAGCAACATTAGCCGATTCAACATTTGGCCATGGGTCACCGGCTCTCGGTGTTGTTGTAGGGCCTTTAAGAATAACATGGCACTTCTTAAGCTCGGCAAGTACATCATCAGGAATTGCCTTGTTGCATGCTGCACGGTTTTCAATGGTTAAACCGTCAATTTCTTTAAACTTAACTTTGCCGCTTGCAACTTCGTCTTTAAGTAAAAATGCAAGTACTCTTTCACTTTCTTTAGTAATGATAGGGCCGATACCGTCACCGCCGCAGATACCGATAACAATGGTATCAAGTGCGTCATAATCGGTAAATTCTTTATCTTCTTTAATCTTTTTGGCTCTTGCAAGCTGTGATTCCATAAGCGCACGGAATTTTTCAACAGCTTCGTCAATGATTTTTGCATCGTCTGCCATAATAATATCCTCCGATATGTTAAATTATTTGTTTATTTCTCTTGTGTAATCAAGAAGTCCGCCGCAAACAAGCATAGCTCTTTGTCTGCTTGAAAGGTGAGAAGAATCAAGCTGATATTCTTCACCCTTTGTGATGTTTTTAAGTACAACAGGCTTGTTGTTTTCAATTGCATCCTTAATGTTAAGAAGTGAAAGCTCGTCCATTTGGTCAATCTTATCATAATCTTCTTCATTAACAAAGGTGAATGGTAAAATGCCTGCATTGACAAGGTTTGCAACATGAATTCTTGCAAATGACTTTGTAATAACAGCTTTAACACCAAGATAAAGCGGAACGAGTGCCGCATGCTCTCTTGATGAACCTTGGCCGTAGTTTGCACCGCCAATTATAAAACCTTTGCCCTCTGCCTTAATTCTTTCAGGGAATGTTTCATCACATACACCAAAGCAATATTGTGAAAGGTGAGGGATGTTTGAACGGTAAGGAAGAATTTTAGCACCGGCAGGCATAATATGGTCGGTAGTGATGTTATCACCGACTTTAAGTACAGCCTTTGCAGTGATTTCTTCAGGAAGCTTTTCTGTTTTTGGGAAAGGCTTAATGTTAGGGCCTCTAAGAACTTCAACCTTGTCTGCATCTTCCGGTGAAGCAGGCGGTTCAATCATATTGTCATTAACAATAAAGTGTTCCGGCATTGAGATTTCAGGTGCATCTCCGAGTTCTCTTGGGTCTGTAAGATAACCGGTAAGTGCAGATGCAGCGGCAACTTCAGGTGAAACAAGATAAATCTGTCCGTCTTTAGTTCCTGAACGACCTTCAAAGTTTCTGTTAAATGTACGAAGTGATACACCGCCTGAATTAGGTGATTGGCCCATACCGATACAAGGACCGCAAGCTGATTCAAGAATTCTTGCGCCGGCACTAATCATATCTGAAAGCGCACCGTTTAAAGCAAGCATATTAAGAACCTGCTTTGAACCCGGAGCAATGCAAAGTGAAACTGACGGGTCAATTGTTTTACCCTTGAGGATTGAAGCAACTTTCATCATATCAACAAATGATGAGTTTGTGCAAGAACCGATAGCTACCTGGTCAACTTTAATTTTGCCGATTTCATCTGTCGTTTTAACATTATCCGGCATATGCGGGCAAGCTGCCATCGGAGTGAGTGAGGAAAGGTTAATATCAATTACTTCATCATACTGTGCGTCAGCATCAGGAAGAATTTCAGTCCAATCATCTTCACGGCCTTGCGCTTTAAGGAAAGCAAGTGTGATTTCATCTGATGGGAAAATTGATGTTGTAGCACCAAGCTCTGCACCCATATTTGTGATAGTAGCTCTTTCAGGAACGGAAAGTGTTTTAACACCTTCGCCACCGTATTCGATTATTTTGCCTACGCCGCCCTTAACGCTCATAATTCTGAGAACTTCAAGGATAACATCTTTTGCTGAAACCCATGGCTTAAGATGGCCTGTAAGGTTAATTCTTGTCATTTTCGGCATTGGAATATAATATGTGCCACCGCCCATAGCAACGGCAACATCAAGTCCGCCTGCACCCATAGCAAGCATGCCGATACCGCCGCCGGTAGGTGTATGGCTGTCAGAACCGATAAGAGTTTTACCCGGAATACCAAATCTTTCAAGGTGTACCTGGTGGCAAATACCGTTACCCGGTCTGCTGAAATAAATACCGTGTTTTTTGGTTACAGATTGGATGTAACGGTGGTCATCGGCATTTTCAAATCCTGTTTGTAATGTGTTGTGGTCAATGTATGCAACAGATTTTTCGGTTTTAACTCTGTCAACACCCATAGCTTCAAATTCAAGATAAGCCATTGTACCTGTTGCGTCTTGAGTTAAGGTTTGGTCGATTCTTAAACCGATTTCAGTACCGACTTTCATTTCACCTTCAACAAGGTGAGCCTTAATAAG
>CAVLCX010000184.1:0-4115 GCA_963661525.1 bacterium | reverse complement strand
GAGCAGGATATTGCCTTATTGAAATACTCTATCGAGGACGAACACACTACTCAATGTTTTTTGCCGGGGCAATAGTTTTAACTTCGTTTTACTATATAAACCAAAAATATGAAATGAATTTTATATTAAAATGTTTAGTAGGTATGCTTATTATAACAACAGTTGAGCTTTTATTTGGGTTGATATTTAATATTATATTAAAAGAACATGTATGGGACTACTCCGGCGTACCGCTCAATTTTTTAGGTCAGGTTTGCGTTCCGTTTTCACTTATATGGTTTGCTCTCTCCGGCGTGGCATTTAAGGTGATAGATACGGTGCAAGAAAATATTGGGGTGTGAAAAATTAGGCGACCAATGGTCGCCACTACGATGTCGAAAAAAATTCCGTGTTTAACAAAACATATTAAACAAAAAACAAGCACAGCCGAATGGTTGTGCTTGTTTCATTAAAGGTAAATTTAAAAGTTGAATTACTTGAGTTCAACCTTTGCGCCAGCTTCTTCAAGCTTAGCCTTAAGAGCTTCAGCGTCAGCTGTTGGAACTGCTTCCTTAACAGCCTTAGGAGCGTTATCAACGATTTCCTTAGCTTCCTTAAGTCCAAGACCTGTTGCTTCACGAACAGCCTTGATAACCTGAATCTTGTTAGCACCTACTTCTGCAAGTACTACATCAAATTCTGTCTTTTCGTCAGCAGCTGCTGCGCCACCTTCTGCAGGTGCTGCTACTGCTACTGCTGCTGCAGCGCTTACGCCGAATTCTTCTTCTACTGCTGATACGAGCTCTGAAAGCTCAAGAACTGTAAGAGTTTTAAGCTCTTCAACAATTGCTGTAACTTTTTCTGATGCCATTTTATTTTCCTCCGATTAAAGATAAATTTTAAATTAGTTTTGATTTAATTATTCAGCTGTTTCTTCAGCCGGTGCTTCTGCAGGAGCTTCTGCTTCTTCTGCAGGTGCGTCTTCATTAGCTGCGCTTTCACAAGCTTCAACGCCGCCCTTATCTACAATAGCCTGTACTCCACGAGCAAAAGCTGCGATAGGTGCATTGAATACGCTACATACAGTAGCAAGAAGTACTTCTCTTGATGGAAGCTTTGCAAGAGCAATAAGCTTTTCCATTGAGATTACTTCACCGTCAAGGTAACCGCTCTTAAGAGAGAAGTTATCGTGTGAATCAGCGAACTTTTGAAGAATGCGTGCTGATGCTACATAATCATCAGCTGATGTTGCGATTGCTGTTGTACCTTCAAGAACATCGTCAAGGCCTGCAAGACCTGCATCCTCAACTGCTCTACCAAGAATTGTATTTTTAACTACTGTGTATTCAACTCCGGCTTCACGAAGTTCTTTACGAAGCTTTGTGTCGTCTTCAACATTGATACCCTTGTAATCAACTACAACACCGGCACAAGAATTTTTAATTCTTTCTGAAAGGTCAGCAACCATTTGCTTTTTTCTTTCAAGAACTGCTGTACTTGGCATTTAATTTACCTCCATTGATATTTGCCGCATTAAATACGGACTTGAAGGCTGTTTAGCTATAACAAAAAGTGCATCCCGAGAACCTCGGAATGCACGAAAACATCAAAATAACATAATGCTACTTGAATGTCCATTCCTCGGCAGGCGAAAACTTACGCCGTATCGGCACCTGCTGTCTTTGGCTGAACAGCTATTGTATTTTAACACAAGGATTATTCCTTGTCAATACCTAAATTATTCTGCAGATGCAACTGTACCAACTTTGTTAGGGTTGATTTTAACACCAGGGCCCATTGTTGAAGCAACTGCTACTGACTTAATATACTGTCCCTTTGCTGAAGCAGGCTTAGCCTTGATGATAGCGTCCATAAGAGCATTGAGGTTTTCAAGGAGCTTGTCTGTACCGAATGATACCTTACCGATTGGGCAGTGGATAATGTTTGTCTTGTCAAGACGATACTCAATCTTACCTGCCTTAGCTTCCTGAACAGCCTTAGCAACATCCATTGTTACTGTGCCTGCCTTTGGTGACGGCATAAGTCCGCGAGGACCGAGAACCTTACCCAAACGACCAACGAAGCCCATCATATCGGGAGATGCGATGGCAACATCAAAGTCCATCCATCCGCCTTGGATTTTCTGAACGAGGTCTGCATCACCGACAACATCGGCACCTGCATCCTGAGCAGCCTTTGCAAGATCGCCCTTTGCGAAAACAGCAACTCTTACATCCTTACCTGTACCGTTAGGAAGGATAACAGCGCCACGAACCTGCTGGTCAGCGTGACGAGAGTCAACACCAAGACGAATGTGAACTTCTACTGTTTCATCAAACTTTGCTGTTGCTGTCTTAACTGCAAGGTCAAGAGCTTCTTTTGAATCATATAAATTTGCACGGTCAATAAGTTTTGAACCGTCTGTATATTTCTTTCCGTGTTTCATAATTAAATTACCTCCAGTGGTTAAATCGGATACTTCCTCCCACAAGGGAATTAGTCTTCTACTACTATACCCATGCTGCGTGCAGTGCCTGCAATCATAGACATTGCTGCTTCAAGATTTGCTGCGTTAAGGTCAGGCATCTTTGTTTCAGCAATTTTCTGTACATCAGCCTTTGAGATTGTTGCTACCTTGTTCTTGTTAGGAACACCGGAAGCCTTATCAATACCACATGCCTTCTTAATAAGAACTGCTGCAGGTGGTGTCTTTGTTACAAAAGTAAATGAACGGTCTTCATATACTGTGATTACAACAGGAATGATAAGACCTGCGTCATTCTTCGTTCTTTCATTGAATTCCTTTGTGAATGACATAATGTTTACACCGTGCTGACCGAGTGCCGGACCAACAGGTGGTGCCGGAGTTGCTTTGCCGGCAGGAATCTGAAGTTTAATTAAACCTACTACCTTCTGTGCCATAATAATTTCCTCCTAATATTGTGGTAAATGGCGAAACCTTTGGTTTCTCCCACCATCGCTTAAATGCCACAGTGCAATCAAACGATGATAATAAGCAGATATACTGCGAATTACTGAATTAAATAATGATTAGTCTTCCTGAATCTTTTCAAGCTGGTCAAGCTCAAATTCGACCTGATTTTCTCTGCCGAACATTGAAACTGTAACCTTAACGCTGTTGTTATCAACGTCAATCTCGTCAACAGTACCTGAGAAGCCCTCAAGCGGACCGTCAACAACATTAACAAGGTCGCCCACCTCGTAGTTGACTTTAACGCTGACTCTTTCAAGAGCGTTATTTCTTACCTCTTCATCTGTAAGCGGCTGAGGCTCACCGTCAGGACCGACGAAGCCTGTGCAACCTCTTGTGTTACGAACAACATACCAGCTGTCATCAGTCATAATCATTTTTACGAAGACATAGCCGGGCATCAATTTTCTTTGATATTCCTTTTCTGTGCCATCGCTTTTAAGTTCTTTTACTGTTTCGGTTGGAATAGCAACCTCATAAATTAAATCGTGAAGGTTACGATTTTCAACAACAGTTAAGATGTTGCTTGCTACTTTATTTTCATATCCTGAAAATGTATGCGCAACATACCATTTTGGTTCTTCCATCAATAATCCTCCCGAATAATTATTTTAAGTATTAAGTACAAAGTAATTATTCAGCAGCTTTTGTTGTTGCTTCATCAAGAGCAGCGGCTGTTGTACTTTCACCCTGTTGAGAAACAGATGTAGTTGTTGTAGTTGTCTGCGCAAGGTTTTTGATACCCTTCATTCCAAGAGAAAGAAGTGAATCAACACCGTAGATAGCTAAACCTACAATGATAACTACAATAAGAACAATAACGGTGTTTTTAAGGACATCTTTTGCCTGTGCCCAAACAACCTTCTTGCCCTCTGCCTTAACACTTTTGAAGAATGACGCAATGGATTTAAAAGGATTTTTCTTTGACTTCTTGTCCTTAGGCTTAGCAGACTTTGCAGGCTTGTCAGCCTTTTTTTCTGCCTTTGGTGAAGTCTTCTTTTCTTCAGCCATTCGGTCTTCCTCCAATCACTTTGTCTCTCTGTGGAGAGTGTGTTTCTTACAGAATGGACAATACTTGTTCATTTCCAATCTGTCAGGTGTGTTTTTCTTGTTTTTCATTGTGTTGTAATTGCGTTGTTTGCAT
>CAVLCX010000183.1:1627-4135 GCA_963661525.1 bacterium | reverse complement strand
GAGTTATAGGTGCAGGCCTTGCGGGTGTTGAAGCTGCTTGGCAAATTGCAAATAAAGGTTACAAGGTTTCGCTTTATGAAATGAAGCCGATTAAAAAAAGTGAAGCTCATAAGTCGGATATGTTTTGTGAACTCGTTTGCTCAAATTCGCTTAAAGCTTCACGAATTGAAAGTGCCGCCGGACTTTTAAAAGAGGAAATGGCAAGGCTTGGTTCACTTACCGTTCCTGTTGCAAGGCAATCGAGTGTTCCGGCAGGCGGCGCATTGGCGGTTGACAGAGATATTTTTTCTTCCCGTGTTACCGAAAAAATCAAATCACATCCCAATATTGAAGTGATAAATGAAGTTGTTGAAAATTTAGAACTTGACGGGGATACCGTTACGGTTGTTGCAACAGGCCCGCTTACAGATGGCTTGTTTGCAGAAAGTATTTCTGAAATAACAGGCGAATATCTTTCGTTTTATGATGCGGCAGCGCCGATTGTTACAGCAGACAGTGTTGATATGACCAAAGCTTTCGGTGCTTCACGCTATGAGCGCGGAGGGGATGATGATTATATCAATTGCCCATTTAATAAAGCCGAATATGAAAATTTTATAGAAGAGTTAGTTAGTGCCGAGGGCGCAGTTGTTCACGATTTTGATGTTTATGAGGGTTGTATGCCTATTGAAAAGCTTGCAAAAAGGGGGATTGATGCTCCTCGCTTCGGCCCTATGAAACCTGTCGGTTTGATTGACCCTAATACAGGGCATAGGCCTTGGGCGTGCGTTCAGTTAAGGCGCGAAAATTCAAAGGGTACAATGTTTAATCTTGTAGGTTTTCAAACTAATTTGAAATTCGGTGAGCAAAAACGGGTTTTTTCAATGATTCCCGGGCTTGAAAATGCACAGTTTGTAAGATACGGTGTAATGCACAGAAATTCATTTCTCAATTCACCGAAGCTGTTAAATGCCGATTTCTCGTTCAGAGAAAGGGGCAATCTTTTCTTCGCAGGTCAGATTACCGGTGTTGAGGGATATATGGAAAGTGCGTCAAGCGGCATTATTGCAGGAATAAATGCGGTAAGAAAGGCAGAGGGAAAAACTCCTTTTATTTTGCCTGATATTACTATGATAGGTGCGCTTTGTGATTATATCAGTGATGAAAGTGTTAAAAACTTTCAGCCAATGGGCGCAAACTTCGGTGTGCTGCCTGCTATTGAACCTAAAATAAGAGATAAAAAGGAGCGTTATGCGGCACTTTCAAACAGGTCGCTTGCCTATATTGATGAAGCTGTTAAAACGCTTTGAAAATAAAGAAAGGGTGGAATATATTGCAGAAAGTTAAGAGAATAATTATTGACGCAATGGGCGGCGATAATGCACCGCTTGAAATACTCAAGGGTACTTTTCTTGCAGTAAAGGAATATGGGATTAAACCTGTTCTTGTCGGCAATGAAGAAGTAATAAAAAAATGTGCCAAAGACAATAATATTGCACTCGATAATACAAAAATAGTTAATTCAAATTCAGTGATTTCAATGCACGATGATGCAAAGTGCGTACTTAAAGAAAAAGCCGATTCATCAATGGCAGTCGGTTTTAAACTACTTAATGACGGTGAGGGCGACGCTTTTGTAAGTGCAGGGAATACAGGCTGTGTAACAGTAGGCGCAACGCTTATTACTAAAAGAATTAAGGGTGTTAAAAGGCCTGCGATTGCATCTGTTATGCCAAGCGCAAACAAGCCTTTTCTTCTTATGGACTGCGGTGCGAATGCCGAGTGCAGAAGTGAATTCCTTTACCAATTCGGGCAAATGGGAAGCCTTTATATGAATAAAATTATGAAGTGTGAAAACCCGAAAGTCGCCCTTGCAAATAATGGTGAGGAAAATACAAAGGGTACGCCTATGGTTAGGGAAGCTTATGAACTTATGAGCAAAGCACCTTATAACTTTATAGGTAATATTGAAGGCAGGCAAATCCCGTTTGGCGATGCGGATGTAGTAGTTGCCGACGGATTTACAGGTAACCTTATACTTAAAACTTATGAGGGTGTTGCAAAGGTTTTGATGAACGGTATTAAAGACGCTTTTATGAAAAACACCTTATCAAAGCTTGCATATCTCGGCGTTAAATCAGGCATTGATGATATGAAAAAGCAATTTGATTATAAAGAGTACGGCGGTGCGGTTATGCTTGGTGTTAAAAAGCCGGTTGTTAAGGCGCACGGTTCGGCAGACGCAAGCACTTTTAAAAATGCAATCAAACAGGCAGTTTGGTTTATAGATAATGATTTAATTGAAACTATGGAAACTCGGTTTTCTAAAAATTTACAAGAGGCTTAACAGACATTATGGCAACTATTGAAGATAAAATAGGATACAACTTTAAAAATCGTGAATATCTTATGGAGGCACTTACACATTCCTCTTTTGCTAACGAAAGGCATAATAAAATCAAGTGTAATGAAAGAATGGAGTTTCTCGGTGATGCGGTTCTTTCCATAATTTCGGCTAACTTTTTATAC
>CAVLCX010000183.1:0-1608 GCA_963661525.1 bacterium | reverse complement strand
GGATTTATCAAAACTTCGTTCATCACTTGTTTGCACGCAGTCACTTTCGGATTTTGCAAGGCAAATATCACTTGGCGATTATCTTTTTTTGGGCAAGGGTGAATCAAATACCGGCGGAGCTGACAGACCGTCGATTTTAGAAAATGCTTTTGAAGCGCTTATTGCCGCTATTTACCTTGACGGCGGAATGGAAAGTGCTGAAAAATTTGTGCTTGGTTTTCTTTCACCCACTGTTGAAACACATCATATAAATTTTAAAGATTATAAAACCACTTTGCAGGAAGTAGTTCAGCAAAATCCTGATGAAAATGTTAACTATGTGCTTGTAGGCGAAAGCGGGCCTGACCATAACAAAGTATTTGAAGTTGAAGTTCATCTTAATTCAAATGTTATCGGCAAAGGCAAGGGAAAAAGCAAAAAAAGTGCAGAGCAGGAAGCTGCCAAGGAAGCACTTAAGCTTATGGGTGTAATATGAAAAAAGGTAATATCAGTATTTTCGTTCCTCATTTGGGCTGCCCGTGCCAATGTTCATTTTGCAATCAAAAAACAATTACCGGGCATAATAGCCAACCGAGTACGGCAGATGTGGATAAGGCAGTGTTAACGGCGCTTAAGCATAAGGGTTACGATTATGAAATAGCCTTTTTCGGCGGTTCATTTACTGCAATAAATAGGGAATATATGCTCTCCCTTTTAGAAACAGCATATAAATATGTAAAATCAGGCGAAGTAAGCGGTATAAGAATTTCAACCAGGCCTGATTTTATTGACGGTGAAATATTATCACTTTTAAAAAAATACGGCGTGACAAGTATTGAACTCGGTGCGCAAAGTATGGATGATGAAGTGCTTTTGGCTAACAGGCGCGGCCACACTGCAAAAGATGTTGAAATTGCCTCAAAACTTATTAAATCTTACGGTTTTGAACTCGGGCTTCAAATGATGACGGGTTTGTATAAAGACAGTGAGGAAAAAGCGATTGAAAGTGCTAAAAAAATTATTTCGCTTAAACCGCAGACTGTCAGGATTTATCCTACCGTTGTGCTTAAAAATACATATCTTGCAGATTTATATTTAAGCGGTGAATATAATCCGCCTAATGCCGAGCAATCGGCCGAGCTTGTTGCAAAGCTTGTACCTCTTTTTGAGGAAAATTCAATTAAAATAATTCGCTTGGGGCTTCATTCAAGCGAGGATATAAAGAAAAATATGCTTGCCGGCGGTTTTCACGACAGCTTTGGTGAGCTTGTTAAATCAAGAATTATGGTAAATAAAATTCTTGAATTGCCACCGGCTGATTACGAAGTGGCTGTTAATTCAAAGTCACTTTCAAAGCTGAAAGGCAATAAAAAGTCGAATATTTATCTTCTTATTGAAAGAGGATATAACATAAAAATTGTTATCAACAATAATCTTGATGTTGATGAATTGGAGATAAAATAATGGTATTAAAATCACTTGAAATACAAGGCTTTAAGTCTTTTCCTGACAGGACCACGCTTAACTTCGGCAAGGGCATTACCGCTGTCGTAGGTCCTAACGGCTCGGGCAAAAGTAATATTTCCGACGCTGTTCGTTGGGTTTTGGGCGAAACAAGCTCTAAATCTC
>CAVLCX010000182.1:0-4157 GCA_963661525.1 bacterium | reverse complement strand
GTATAAACAGTGATTTTTGTTACATCCTCAACCCTGTCAACATATCTTTTACCGCAAATATGAAGCATCGGCTTTTTTGAAAGCCAGGCCTGATATGCATAAAAGCTGTCTTTTTTATACTTTCTGTCAAATGTAACAAGACCTTTATGGTTCATACCGTTTTCGCCGCCTTCTGCACGGGCGTCGGCAGCAAAGTCAAACATATTCCAAACATGAGTTGCCCACATATACGGTCTTTTTGCTATTTGCTTAATTACTTCTTCGTGATAATATGCCTGGTATTCCTCTGTATAATCGCCCTGTTCGGGATTGCTTGTGTGCCAATTAAGAGCTTCGCATCCGTACTCGCTCATACCGATTGCTTTATCAGGATATTTCTTATGGAAATTATCAAACCAATTGCCATACATTGAAACATCGCCGCCGTACCAACCAAAATAATGGTTGTACGAAAGCACATCGGAAATATGCACATATTCCTCATTGATATTGCACGCTGTAAGAACCGCTTCGGTAGTAGGCCTTGTTTTATCAATTGAATGAACAAGATCGTTAAGCATTTTATGATTTTGCACAATGGCAGCTGTTGCCCCACCCATTGATATTTCGTTTGAAAGTCCCCAAACCACAATTGACGGATGATTGTAATTTTGAAAAATAAGTTCCTTCATTTGTGATATTGTATTTTCAACACCTTTTTCAAGATGCTTTGAAATATACGGAATTTCAGCCCATACGATTATACCTCTTTCATCACACAAATCATAAAAATACTGTGCGTGCTGATAATGCGCAAGGCGGATTGTATTTGCACCCATTTCGCAAATCAAATCCATATCTTCCTTATGATGTTCAGGTAAAAGGGCGTTGCCTATATGCGGCCTGTCCTGATGCCTTGAAACACCTCTTAACGGATATGGCCTTCCGTTTAAAATAAAGCCTTTTTGTGCGTCGATTTCAAATGTGCGGCAGCCGAAACGGGATTTAACTTCATCTGCAACCTGCCCGTCCACCATAAGCTTTGCACTTGCATTGTAAAGAAATGGGTCATCAACTCCGTCCCAAAGGTGAACATCTTTAATTTCAAGCACAGCACTCGGATTTTTGCCGCTTGCCTTTGCTTTTGCAACAACTTCGTTTCCGTCGTCAATTTCAAATTCAACTTCACCGTTGCAATATGCATCAAGTGTGATTTTTGCATCATTTCCACTGACAACAGGGGTTACAGCAAAGCTTGTTGAGCCGAAAAAGTCAAGGTCAAAATGATTTTTTGAAACACCGATAAGCTTAACATCCCTGTAAATGCCACCGTAAAAAGTAAAATCGGCAACTTGCGGATACACATAATCATTCGGTGAATTATCTGCCGTAACAACAAGCAAATTTTCATCCTTAATATCATTAAGCTTAACTCTGAAAGTAGAATATCCGCCGTTATGCTCATAAAGTTTTTTACCGTTAAAATATACTTCGGCTGTTGAATTAACACCGTCAAGCTGAATATAAATTTCTTCACCCTGCGGCATTTCGTCTTTAGTTAAAATCTTGGCAAAATCCCCTTTGCCGCGATAATAATCATTTCCGCCGTCCTGCCCGTCATCACCGTTCCAAGTATACGGCAAATCAACATCTTGCCAATCATCAGGCAGTTTACTCGGCACACTGCTTACATCTTTAGAAAATTTCCAACCTTTATTTATGTTTAAAATCTCGCGCATAAGATACCCCTTCCATTCTAACATTATATGTATATTATAAACTGTTATTAAAATTCATTCAATGAACATAAAGTAAAAAGAGCTTGGAACAATGTCCAAGCTCTTTAATTAGTTAAAGCTATTACTTTCTAACTACGCCCTTTGTTTCCTTAAGATAATCATCAGAAGCAGGGAATGTGTTTTTATAAGTGATTGAAAGAGAAGCACTCTTATCCTTAATAACTGTAACAGTTGCGTGGTTAACAGCTACTTCTGCAACCATATTGTACTCAGCCTTGGTGATTTCCTTAGTCTTTGTATCAACTGTGCAAGTTACAGTACCGCCCTTATAAGTAACCTTAATATTATCTTCGGCAGTACCCTGCGAAAATGAAATTACAGAAATTTGAGCAACGGTGCTTGAAATATCACCGAGAACTTCAAAGAAGTTACCCTGTGAGTCCTCGCCTCTCATACTCATTTCAGCAGCCTTTGGCTGAATTACCATTGTGATAGTACCGTCACCGTTATCTGTAATGTTAGCATCAAGAACATCATCCTTGGTTACATATGACTTTGTGAAGTCCTTATCGCCAGGATTTGCTTCATCTGTATTTGAGTTATCAAGCTTAGGGTTACGGTTGTTACAAGGTACAAGACCGTAAATATTCGGCTTCCATAAACCGTCAACGATACCAGGAACAAGCTTGTTAATAACTGCATTTTCCTTACCGTCAATCATTACAGAACCAACACTGATTTCTTCGTTACCGAGAAGTTTGTAGAATGTTTCTGTTCCGCCGTCTTGGTTAGTATATTCAGCAGTAAGGCTCTTGGTGTAATCATATGCTTCCTTATAATAGTTAGCAACATCTTCAAGTGACTTGAATTCAACTCCGCCGTATGTACCGGCTTCAAATGACTTTTCAAGAACAGAAGTATCGTCTGAAGAGCCTGCGTCTTCACCGTCTGTCTGGTTTTGCCAACTACCGTCTTTAATTTGATGGATAGCTTTAATAGCTCCGTTAGTTACATAATTTACTTTTGCACATCCTGCAAATGAGCTTGCAATTAAACCGGTAGCAAGCACAAGGCATAAGCCTTTCTTCACATATTTGTTCATTTTCAGGGTTCCCCTTTCAGAATTATACGAATCCGTTTTATAAAACGCTACATATTAAATTTATATTAAATCTCACAAAAAGTCAATAGAAATTTCAAAAATAAGTCATAATTTTTAAAAAATTCATTTTTACATTGAGATTTATACATCATTATGGTATACTATTCTAATGAAAACATACTATGGCACAACATTTTTCGACAAAGATTTTCAAGGAGTGATAAACAATGAGATGCAAAAACTGCGGTGCAGACAATGATGACAACAGATATATATGCGAGGTTTGCGGTTCTCCCCTTTATGATGAAGACGATTTTGACAACGCAAACAGCGTCGACGGTGATAAAACTCAAACCTTTAAGGCAGTAAATGAACCGAACGCTCAAGCGCAAAGCGGTACTTATAACGATTATGATGAAAATCAATACAACAACCAAAAAAATAACGAGCATGACGGCAAAAACAAGAGCACAGAGAAAAAAAGCATTATAATTATTGCCATTCTTGCGGTAATTCTTATTGCAATCATTGCCTCGGTTGCCGCAATTGCACATAACAAGAATCAGGACAACACCACCTCGTCCTCCGAGCTTACCAAAATTTCAACAGAAAGTTCTTCAACAAGTGACAGCTACAACACCACTTCGCAAAAGACTACCGAAAGCACAACCGAATCAACTACTGAAAAAACGACTAAGCAAACCACCGCTTCTCTTTGGATAATCAACACAAGCTCAAGCGGCGGCGGTGAAGCAGAAGGTGACGGCAAGTATGAAAACGGCAAAAAGGTTACTCTTATCGCAAGAGCTGACGACGGATACAAATTCGACGGTTGGTATTCAAACGGTGTTAAGGTAAGCAGTAAGGAGGAATACACCTTTACCGCTAATCAAAATGCAAGCTTTTCGGCAGTATTCTCCCCTATTGAAACCCAAGCACTTGACACAACCGCTTCAAATTCAGGCGGTGACATTGTATTCGGCGAATAAAATAATAGATATAATATATAAAATTAGGAAATGAGATTGAAATGACTAAGGGCGAATTAGCAAAGGAAAATTTTATGAGCGGTCTCAACTGCTCGCAGGCGGTTGCAGCCGCTTTTGCAGACGAAATGAATATGCCAAAGTCTCTTGTTGAGAAATTGACCATAGGCTTTGGCGGCGGAATGGGCAGAATGAGAGAGGTCTGCGGCGCTGTTTCGGGTATGGCTTTCGTTATTTCCGCACTTTATGACGACGACAAATCGGGTATTTATAAGCGAGTTCAGGCTGTAGCAAACGAATTCAGAGAGGAAAACGGCTCAATAGTTTGCCGCGAGCTTCTCGGCCTTTCCG
>CAVLCX010000181.1:0-4171 GCA_963661525.1 bacterium | reverse complement strand
TAAATCTTGTCAACCGCTGACGAATTACACAAAACTTGGCATATTTTGTGCAATTTGGGGGAACTTTTACCAAATTGGTCGGCTACGCCACCGTTTGACGGCTTCGCCCACAAAATATCTGTTTTGTGCAATTACGCCATACTCCTTTCTTTTCATCAACTTTTTCTTGACAAACTTACACACATTTGTTACAATGACATTGCGCGAGAGAGGTTGCAAAACCTTCAAACAATCCCCGCAAGTCCGTGGTAGTTCATCTACTGGGATTGTATCAAAAAAAAGGCAAGTCTGTCAAGACCTGCCTTTTTTTGTCGCCATTTGGTCGGCAAACGCGTACAGCATAGTTACAAAATCATTATCGTGATTGAGTTCTTTTTTGCATCTCTCAAATCCGTATTTTTTGCACATATACACCGCGTAATTTTTGCGTAAACTATGCGGGCTTAAATTGACCTTGACACCGAACCGCTTTGCTGTTCGCTTCAAATCTGTAAACACAGCCTGCCGCGTCCGGTGCTTGTCTATATCGTCCCGACCCTCGAAAACATAGCGCACGCCGCATTGATTTTGCAATTCTTGCAAAAGTTCACGCGGTATAGCCTTGCGGCTTCGCTTGCCTGTTTTCTTTTCGGTTATGGTTATTGTCGGTCGCTTAAGTTTTAAAGCTCTTTCAATCTCTGTGCGCTCCAGGGATAGCACATCATCAATGCGCCACCCTGTTTGGAGTACAACCTCACAAACAAGCTTGTTGGGCTTTGTGAGTCCCCATAGCAATGCGCCGACCTCATCAGTTTTTATATAATCACTACGCATTTGTTAACAATCCTTAAAATGTTAAATTTTCTTAAATTTGTTCATATCGGGCGGCGTTGTGATTATAATGATAGACGAGATTTTTTTTGTTGTCAAGTTCTCCGTTTTCGGTTAAATCGTCCTCGTCCTTGATTTTGAGTGCTTTTCTTGCTTCTCGAATTACTCCGTAGTATTGCACGAAGCGCGCTCCTTTTAGCGTTGCGTGCAACTCCGCAAGTATATACAAATTGTCATTTTCGTATATCTCCTCAAGCTTCAGCGGCTTCAAGCAATACTTGCTAACCTCGGCAAAACCTAGGTTATCTTTAACCGCTCCAATACTGCACATAGCCGGTATTGATTGTCTTAAACAGTCCGTCCACATTTTCGTTAAAAGTTCGTAAGATATGTAGTTTTTGCTATCGTTGAAATAGCTTTTTTTGACTGCAACAAGGCAATGCAAATGCGGGTGAAATTGCCCGGTATCGTAGTTATAGCTTACCTCTAAGGTACGCAAAACGCCCTTAAAAGCCCTTTTTGGGCGTTCTTGCTTCATTAGCCGAGCAAACGCTCGGTAGAGCATTTGCACAGTATCGGTAAGCTGTTTACCTCCATTACAGTTTTTACAAGTAAGTACTATATGCAAAAATCTGTAATCTTGCTTTGATAGGTAGTCAGCAATTTGAACGCAATTGCTGAATTGCCTTTCTGATTTTCGCCATTGACACATTGGGCATATGCGTTGCCGACAAAACGAAGCACCCACAAGCTGAAGCTTGTCATCATTCTGCCTAAATGTGAGCCACTCACCACAATTTGACATACGCTCTATCTGTTGAATAGGCAATAATTCCGAATGTTGCACCAAATCGCAAATGTAATTTTTCAAAATTTGATGTTTTTCGTATGGTTCAGTATACTGACTAAATTCTGTCATTGCTTGATACAATGCGGTTTTCAAGACTTTTTGAGGGTGTTGAGATGTTTCTATATTATCAAGTTAAGATATCAAAAGGCTTTGCCTTTTGATACTCGCAAGCCCCCCGGGGCTTTGCTCGAACATACTTCGAACATTCCGCGGCAGGCTTCGCACGGCTTCGCCGCAGCTCCGCCACCGCTGCACAATTCGATTAAGTTAATATTTGAGGTACCTACGCTTCAACTTAACCCCCTCCCGTCCCCCGATACAATCGGGGGAAGCGCGCTCAAGAGGTTGCTTGTAGTTCTTTGGCTCGGGTCGGTGGAAACAACTCTTGCTTGGTTTCTCGCGGGCTTTTGATTGTAAACCGAAGCGGTCAAGCCCGCTCGGTCAATGGTCTCCGCTCGTCAGCGCGTGCAGCCGCCGCTTGTACTTCCTCGCTCCGTAGCGCGCTCACACAGCAGCACAGCCACACGCAGTAGCCCAAGCAACGAAAATTGATCAAGGGCTTTGCGGGCGTTGCCCGTGCTTTCGCACCCTTGCAATTTTCTTTTGCTTGCGCCCTGCTGTCTTTCCTCGTTCGCGCGGGTATAATTAACTCGCGCGCCGTTGGGGGTCATTCCTCGTTTCGAAGTTCGAGTAGCTGTTTTTGCCGCCCGCATTTATAGCGTAAGCCCCCCGGGCTTACGAGTGGTCGGCGTGCGCGTTGGTCGCTTCGCGTTGCTCGCTCCTCAAAAGCAGCTGCCCGAGCCTTAAACACCCCCCGGGTGTTGCCCTCTGGGTTCCCCCCCTATCCCCCCGCGGGGGAACGCCGGAGAGGTGAAAGGGTGCGACCTTTCGCACACCTAATCAGCGTAAGCATTCAGCCGGAATTGTCAAGGGCTACGCAAGCGCGTTCCGCGCCCTTGACAATATTCTAAATCTTGTCAACCGCTGACGAATTACACAAAACTTGGCATATTTTGTGCAATTGAGGGAAGTCGAAATGTTGAAATATTGAAATTTTACTTAAATCTTGCTAAAATAGCAAAACAAAGCATTGTGTTACAAATTTTATATTTTTCTTATTTCAGTGTTTAATTTGTAGCCATTCAGTTTATTTTGAATGATACTTACATCGTTTAAAATAATTCTATTTGATGATTGTTTATTTTAGATAATAAAGTTTGTTTTAGTTTCAAAAATTGATTTTATTTAGGAGTTGATAAATTTGCGTAAAGATGAATTTGGTACATTGCCAAATCTTGTTCAAAAATACCTTGTTTACATTGAAGCTATTAAAGGTCACAGTGAAAAATCTGTTTTGGAATACGCTTCTGATTTGCGTACATTTTTTAGATATATGACCAAATTAAAGGGTCTGTACAGTTTTGATACAGATGATGAAAAAATTGACTTGTCCCCTATTGATTTAGAATTTATACAGAGTGTAAAACTCGAAGATGCGTATGAATTTATGATATATTGTAAAAATGTACGCCAAAACAATGAAGCTACCCGTGCAAGACGCGTAATAAGTATTAGGCGATTTTATGCATATCTAACTGATAATTTAGGTGTTCTTGAAAAAAATCCGCTTAAAAATTTAGATATTCCGAAAACAAAAAAATCACTGCCTAAATACCTTACACTTGATGAAGCAGAAAAGCTTTTATCTGTAATCGAAGGTAAATATAAAGAGAGAGATTACGCAATTATTACTTTATTTTTAAATTGCGGTATGCGACTGAGCGAACTTGTTTCGATAGATTATAATGATATAAAAACAGACGGTACTATTGTTATTACGGGTAAAGGAAATAAAGAGCGAACAGTATATCTTAACCAGGCTTGCATCAACGCTATAACGGCATATTTGAAAGTCAGACCGCATGATAAAGTTAAAGACAGAGCTTTGTTTTTAAGTTCGAGAAATCAAAGAATAAGTAACAGAAGCGTTCAGCATATTGTTGAAACATACATTAAAAAAGCAGGACTTGGTGACAGAGGCTTATCTGTACATAAGCTCAGGCATACCGCCGCAACCTTGATGTATCAATACGGTAATGTAGATGTATTATTATTAAAAGAAATACTCGGCCATGAAAATTTGAGTACAACGGAAATATATACTCATATAAGTGATGACGCAACTAAAAAAGCAGTTGATTCAAACCCATTGTCAAATGAAAAGCCTAAATGGTAATAATGCTTTTGAGTAAAGTTTCTAATACCGCCGATACACCGGAACATATGATAATTGCTAAACCATATATTAAAAATTCTTTCAAACTTGGCTTGAAATCAATTTTTGATATACTTTCTTTTTTTGTTATGTTGACTATTTCTTTTGATACTTTGCTGCTTGTTTTTATTGTGAACATAAGTATTGTTAAAAATAGTGCTGAAAAAGGAGCAATCAATATTATTGCATATCCTACGCCTTTTGTTTGAAAATTTATGTAATAATATGCTGTGCTT
>CAVLCX010000180.1:0-4175 GCA_963661525.1 bacterium | reverse complement strand
GCAAGAGGAAAAGCTTTTCAAAAAGGTGAAAAACTATCAATAGGAAATTTTGATTTAAAACCGCTTAAGGAATTCAAAACAGAAGTTTAATAATATTTAAGGTCGCACGGGGGTGCGACCTTTTTTATTTATAAAATCATTATAAAATTATGCATATAAGTCCGTTGCAGCCTTCGTTTATAACTCTTTCTATTGTTTCCCTAAATTTATTTCTTGCGTCAATCGGCATACGGTAAAGCTTATTGTTAAGTCCTTCGCTTACAAGTTCATGAAGTGATTTGCCGAAAATGTTGGTATCCCAAATTTCTGAAGGATTTTCCTCAAATTCTTTTAAAAGATACATTACAAGCTCTTGGCTTTGACTTTCACTGCCTACTATCGGCGCAACTTCGGTATAAGTGTTACACTTAATCATATGAATTGACGGTGCCTGCGCTTTGAGTTTAACACCGTATCGTCCGCCCTGTTTCATAATTTCAGGTTCATCAAGGCTTAATTCATTCATTTCAGGCATTACGATTCCGTATCCTGTTTCTTCAACATCATTTAATGCCTTGTTAAATCTTTCATATTGCTTTTTCATTTGAAAAAGCGTAATAAATTGACTCATCATATCTTTTTCATCATTTATTACAATATTACAGCTTTCAGATAAAATTTTATAAAAATAACTGTTATCAACATATATTTTCATATTTACTTTACCTGTTGATAAGTTTAATGAGTTAATATTTATAGAATCAACATATTCATTTTCTTTTATCTTTTCTGCAAATGTACCGACGCTTCTTATATTGCCTATAATACTTGTATTTTCTTTTATAGATGTATAGACGGATGATTTAAGATAATTATCACTTTGAAGATTATTTATCCAGGAAGGATAATTGATACCCACACTGCAAACAGGAAATTCATATAAAATATCTGTCAAAATATCATTTATTTCCTGCTCTGTCATTTCAAGGCAGTTTACAGGTACAACCGGTACACTGTATTTTTCTGTAAGCGAAGTGCAAAGCGCTATTGATGACGGGGATTTTGGATTATCGGTATTCATCAATACGATAAAAGGTTTATCAAGTGCTTTTAATTCATCAATTACCCTTTCCTCTGCTTCCTCATATTCATCACGCGGAATAGATGTAATTGTACCGTCTGTTGTAACAACCAAGCCTATTGTTGAATGTTCGGTAATGACTTTTTTAGTGCCGATTTCAGCTGCCATATTAAACGGTATTTCTTCATCATACCAAGGAGTTTTTACCATTCTCGGCTGCTCTTCTTCAATATAACCTACCGAACTCGGCACAATATATCCCACACAATCTATCAGTCGAACTCTCATATTGATATTATCACTCATATTTAGTTCAACAGCTTCTTCAGGAATAAATTTTGGCTCGGTAGTCATAATAGTTCTTCCGGCAGCCGATTGCGGCAATTCATCCATAGCTCTTTGCTTTACATATTCATCGCTGATATTAGGAAGCACAAGCGTATCCATAAATCGCTTAATAAAAGTTGATTTTCCGCTTCTTACAGGCCCTACAACACCAATATAAATATCTCCGCCTGTTCTTTTGGAAATATCACTGTAAATATCATTATACATAATTATACCCTCACATTCCCGGAACAAGCAATACTCGTTTGGTATCAATAATATCCGATGTTAATTCGTTCTCTTCCATAATAAGTTTTGAGTCGGTTGAAAAGCTTTTTGCAATATCCCACACACTTTCATTCTGCCTTGCAAAATAAAGCGTTAATTCCGGTGAATTTTTATCATCAAGCATTTCATCGGCTGAAATATCAGTAATATATTCAAGTGAACTTTCTTTATACAAAAAGGCGGTGTAATCAATATTAAGCCTTAAATTTATTTTATTTGTATTACTGATAACAAAATCATAATTCACCAAGCTTACACCTGCTTCGCCGCTCATTTCAATATCATTCAGCTTTAATGAATATGTTTCTTCTTTTTCAAAATAGCAAAGTTCAGATGATTCATCCAAATAAAAGTATCTTAATAAAACACTGCAATTTAAAGTAGATGAAACTATGTTATATCTTGTAATTTGCGCATTTAAATCTACAATTTCAACAACACTTTTTTCATTTTCAAAACTTAATTCAAAACTTTTAGAATCAAAATAATAAATCGGATTTGATTTCAGTGTGATTTTTTCGGTTTGACTTACGGTTTTAATATGCGGAATGTACGAATCTATCGAAAAGCTCTCTTTTTCAACAGAATAAATTTTATAATTAAGTGCTATTCTGCCAACCGCTTCAATATCGCAAAGCAAATTATTTTCATTAACTTTCGGTTTAATATAAAGCTGAAATACCTTTGCATCCACTACCGAATAATCATTGTCAACACAATTTGCTATATCAATAATTCGGCTTACAGAAAATGAATACTTAATTTTATCAATATTGTCATTTTCATCACAATAAACCACCGATATTTCATTTTCAATTTTAACAAGCATTTTATCTTTAATTATTTTTTTATCGTTGACTACCGTATCAAGATATGTATTTACAATATTTTTAATTTGTCTGTCATTTTTAGGCAATGTAAAAGACTCGTCAAAATCTACCGAGCATACACCGGTTGATTTAACATTCAGTATTTCTTCTTCATCACTGCGTATAAAAGCATTTTCACATTGTGAAAGCGAGTGTGTACATCTTTTGCAAAAAATGTTAATTTGAGCATTTAATGCGGTGTGAACATCAATTCTGCGCTGATTTACCAGTCTGCTGTTTGAATAAGCGGTAAATACATTCACATCCGCAAAATCGGGATAATCACACGATGTTATATCAAACTTTTTTGAAAACTCTTCTTCAAATATATTAGAAAGTGTAGAGCCGTCAGCTGTTTTATACATAATCGTGATTATACTCTTGCCGTAAATAATTACTGATGATGAAGATAAATTATAATCCGCCACTACATTTTTGACGCAGCATTTAATC
This sequence comes from bacterium, assembly GCA_963661525.1. Taxonomy (GTDB): domain Bacteria; phylum Bacillota; class Clostridia; order Oscillospirales; family Acutalibacteraceae; genus Eubacterium_R. The sequence goes on along the minus strand of CAVLCX010000180.1, from coordinate 1,178 downwards.
AATTTTTCAACATCATCAAGATATTGCGGCAAATTAAGCTGATAATCAATATCAAAGCTTTCGTTTATTCTTTCCTTTGTTTCATTACAGTTCATTTCTTTAAATTCTTTGCTTAGCTCCATAACGAATCTCCTTTTCAGTTTCTAACAATACATATGCAATTTTGCAAAACGATATTACAAAGCTTATTCATTTTTTGTTTGACAAGCTGAAAAGTATATGTTATCTTTTAATCAGAGGTAATTACTATGACTAATCTAATTGCAAAAGTGAACAGCGCACAGATGTATAGCCAGCCGAAGCATTATGCTTGGGCTTATTTGCGTTGTGTTCAATAGCGGTAATTAGATTTTTATAGCATAAATTAAACTGCTGATGAACACCGATGTTTGTCAGCAGTTATTTTTTTAGGAGGTATCAGAATGAAAAAAGAAAACATTGACAACGGCAAAGAATTTGATTGGGGCAAAGCAAGTAAAGATTATGCAAAGTACAGAGATATTTACCCCGATGAATTTTATAATAAAATAATCGACTTAGGATATTGCAAAGAAAATCAAAAAGTTTTAGACCTTGCAACCGGTACGGGCGTACTTCCGAGAAATATGTATAAATTTGGTGCAAAGTGGACGGGTGTTGACATTGCCGAAAATCAAATTAAATATGCAAAAGAATTAAGTAAATGTTTAGATATAAATTATATGGTATCACCCGTTGAAAATTTGGAATTTGAAGAAAATTCATTTGATGTGGTAACTGCTTGCCAGTGCTTTATGTATTTTGATAAAAATATCCTTATCCCTAAAATTCACAAATGGCTTAAACCGAACGGTCACTTTTTAATTATGTTTATGGATTGGCTTCCCCATGAAAGTGAAATAGCATATAAAAGTGAAGAATCGGTATTGAAATATAACCCCTCGTGGAGCGGAAAAGGCTCAACTCGATATGAAATAAAAACACCCGATTGGCTGGCAATATGTTTACCGTGGCAAATAAGGCAGCGTTTGATATTGATGCAAACTTTACACGGGATACTTGGCACGGCAGAATTAAAGCCTGCCGCGGAATAGGCACAGGTGCTTTAAGTGAAAAAGAAATTGCAAAATGGGAAATTGAACATAAAGCTATGCTTTTGCAATATCCGGAAAAATTCACAATCCCCCACTATGCTGCAA
>CAVLCX010000179.1:0-4186 GCA_963661525.1 bacterium | reverse complement strand
AAAACAGCTAAAATTTTAGTTAAAAAACTCTTCTGTTTCATTGGCTACACCCCTTTAAATATTTGTATTTTATAAGTAGTTATTTGGATTAACTCTGCTTCCGTTTACACGAACTTCAAAATGGCAATGCGGGCCTGTTGAATTACCGGTTGAACCGCTGTGGGCTATAACCTGCCCTCTTGATACCTTATCGCCGACGCTGACTGAAATACTTGAATTATGCGCATATAATGTTGATAATCCGTCACCGTGGTCAATAATTATGTATCTGCCATAGCTGTAATTAAGATATTGAACAAGAATAACCGTACCCGATGCAGCGGCGTATACATTTGAGCCTGTACTTACCGGGAAGTCGATACCGCCGTGGTAACCGCCGGAAGAATAATTAGGATAACCGGCTGAAACAGTACGCGAATCGGTTGGATAACCAAGCTGGCCGGAGCCGCCGCCCGTTGAACCCGAAATTGAACCGCTGCCTCTTGAAGCTGCGGCAATTGCTGCACGGATTTCACTTTCAACCTGCTCAAGCTGTGCCTGATTTGTTTCAATAAGTTCCATATACTCGCTTGACTGACTTGAAAGTTCCTTCATAATAGCGTTACATTCTGCAACTTCCGAATCAAGCTCGCTTTTTGATTTGTTAATTTCATCAATGCTTGATTGAAGCTCTTTCTTGTTAGATTCAAGCTGCTTTTTATCATTTGTTAATTCTGTTCTCTTTTCTTCAAGCTTCTTCTTTTCTTTCTCGATTTCCTCCATTTTCTTCATTAGGTCATCAAGAATTGCGCTGTCCTGCTGTGAAACGGATTTAACCATTTGCGCACGGGTAAGCATTGAGCTTACATCCTTACAGGTAAGAAGCACTTCAAGGGTAGAAGCCGAACCCGAAATATACATAGCGCGAAGCCTTTGGCAATAGACTTGATATGTTTGGTCAAATTCTGCTTGCTTTTGGTCAATCTTCGCTTGAGCTTCTGCAATATTTTGCTCTGTTTTTGCAATCTTAACACCGATTGCATCAATTTCAGCCTGCAATGCAGATTTATCCTCTTCAAGAGAATCTATCTTGTCCTGCAATAAATTTATTTTTGACCTGAGAGTTTCAAGATATTCCTGATTTTTCTTTTTTTCTGCAGAAAGCTTATTCAGTTTGCTTTGAGCGCTGTCAATCTGCTGTTGAATTTTTTGTTTTTCACTTCTGAGTTCAGATGTTGATTTAGCTTCAGCTGAAATAACACCGCTGAAAGTACCGACAAAAAATGCAAAGCTTAAAATCAATGACAGTGTTCTTTTCATACTAAATGCCACTTATTTCACTGCCTTCCTTATTCAAATATTTTCTCATAGTGATAAGCGAACCGCCAACACCTGTTAAAACACCGATAGCAACAAATATGCCGAGCATCGGAAGGGCATAATCAGCAAATTTAAGGAAGCTTAATCCGTTGAAGGAATTAAGAAGGTCTGAAAATTCATTAACCGCAAGTTCATAAAGCCCCCAAACAAATCCCAAGCTGATAACACCTGATGTTATGCCCAAAATTATACCCTCTACCACAAACGGCAGGCGGACAAACGAGTTTGTAGCACCAACCGATTTCATAATGCTGATTTCTAATCGGCGGCTGTATACGGTAAGCTTAATTGTGTTTGAAATAATAAACAAGGAAATAACAAATAAAACTGCAATAATTACAATTGCAATAACTGTAATTCCCTGCCTTAATGCTACAAGCTTTTTAGCAAGATTTTTATTTTCCCTGATTGTATCAATATGCTGAAGCTGCTTAAGCTTTGATACTGTTTCATCAAATTGGTCAAGGTTTTCAACAGTTACTTTATATGCATTAGGAAGCGGAATATCAGAGCTGATTTGAGTAAAGAACTCTGCCTGTGCTTCTTCCATAGTATTAAGCTGTTCCTGCCAAGCTGATTCCTTTGATACAAATTCAACACTTTTGATATTTCCGCAAGCGTTAATTTCGTTTTGCATATTTGTAATATCATCCTGTGTTGCATCATCGGAAATATAAACCATAATAACATTTTCTTCTTCAATCTTGCCGAGAAGTGAATCAATATTAAGGAATATCATTGATGCCGAGCCGATAAGAACAAGACAGCTCATAAGTACACAAATTGAAGCGATAGACATCATCCTGTTTGTCCAAGTGTTTCTAAAGCCTTCTTTAATTAAATATTTTAAGCTTGCGCCTGTCATTACTGCTCACCTCCCTGATTTTCCTCTTCACTAACAACATTTTCAAGGTTGTCAAATACATCTTCTTCGTCATCTTTCGGCAAAACATTTACATCGTCGATTTCAACATCTTCATCAAAGAAGAACATATCTGTATCTTCCTTAGGGTTTTCACCTGTAAATTGAGCGTGAGTAGGGTCAGGAGTATCTGATACAACCTCACCGTTTTTAATAACAATAACTCGCCTTTGGAATGAGCGAACCAAATCATGCTCATGTGTTACCATAATAACGGTAGTGCCGGCATTATTGATTTTGGTTAAAAGGCCTACGATTTCATGGCTCATTTCAGGGTCAACATTACCGGTAGGCTCGTCCGCAATAATTACTTTAGGGTTATTAACAAGCGCCCTTGCAAGCGAAACTCTCTGCTGCTCACCGCCTGAAAGTTCATTCGGCATTGAACGCGCCTTTTGCGAAAGGCCTACAAGCTGAAGAATATAAGGAACTCTTTTACGAATTTCCTTTTCCTTTGCGCCGATAACACGCATTGCAAATGCAACATTATCGTAAACCGACATTTTAGGAATAAGGCGGAAATCCTGGAATACTATTCCCATCTCTCTTCTGTAATAAGGAACCTGCTTTTTCTTAAGAGTGGCAGATGAATAATCGTTAAAGATTATTTCGCCTTCAGTCGGCTTCTCCTCATGCATAATAAGTTTTAAGAATGTACTTTTACCTGCACCCGAAGAACCTACAACGAAAACAAATTCTCCATCTTCAATCTTAATATTTACATTTGAAAGGGCATGAGTACCGTTACTGTCGTATACCTTTGATACATTTCTGAATTCTATCACGATTTTTTCCCCTTGTTATATAATTTGTGCTTATACGCACTTTTTCATTTTATTATTTATATAATATATCAACTTATAAGATAAATCAAGATATTTTTGTTACTCTTTTGTAAACAAGAGGTTACAATTTTTAAAAAATCAGCCTGATTAGGTCGTTTCGGCGGATAAAAAAACATCAAATTTTTTTGAAAATAATTATTTTTTGGCGCATATGCCGATAGCAAAGCCATAAATCAAAATTTATCATACTTTTTGTTTAATCAAATCGTTTTATATCCATTTTTTCTTTTTAAAAATATAAATCAAAGTTAAAACAACTGCTATGTTAAGTAAAATTACATAAACATAACCGTAGCGAAACGATATTTCCGGCATATATTTAAAATTCATTCCGTACCAGCCCACAATTACAGTCATAGGCAGAAAAACTGATGTTACAACGGTAAAAAGCTTCATTATTTCATTTTGCCTTGCATCAATACTTGTTTGGTAAGCGTCCCAAAGGTGCGTTACGCTGTCACGCAGTATATCTGTGTTTTCCTTAAATCTAACTGCTTTATCACGAAAAAGTTTAAAAAGTTTTATTGATTTTTCATCCAATATTTCATTTTCGTTTTCTATAAAAACTTCGGTCACATCAATAAGCTCCTCATAAAAAGCACGAAGCTTTAAAAGTTCCTGCTTTTTTTCAATCAGTAATTTGCCGAAATTATCGCTTACATTTTTATCAATAACCGCCTTTTCAAGTGCCGAAATATCTTCCTCCTCATTAAAATTTGCAGAACACTGCTTTGCAATAATTTCAAGAAACGAGCATATCAATTTTTCTGCTGTTACACTTTCGCAGGCGCAATTTGAAAGTGCGTTTAAAAAGCATTTTTGGTTAAACGAAAATTCATCATAAATATCAACTGCTATACTCATATTTTTCATTACGACAAATGCAAGTTCGTTATTTTTATTACTGTTACATATTATATTTAAGCGCAAAAAGGTTACATCATCATTTAAAAATTTGGTTAAAAAGTTTTCATCATTGTCTTTTTTGCAAAGTTCTACAATATTTTTAGGCAAAGAAAAAACGGTGGCGAGCCGTTCAAACTCGCCAACCGTCATAAAT
>CAVLCX010000178.1:0-4202 GCA_963661525.1 bacterium | reverse complement strand
GTGCAATACTGCCCTTAATATCTTCTTCAAACATTCTGCTGTCAAACTTGATTGAAGAGTTGAAATCATTAGTTTCTTTTGCAAGTTCTTTTTTAAATCTGCCTTTCCAAAGCTGTGCCATATTATTCTCCTTATAACAAAAGCAAGGGCGAACAGTATTGTCCGTTCGCCCGATATTGTAATTTTTAATTAGTCGTTAGCTTCTCTTTTCTTGTCAAGAAGAGCTTTAACTTTAGTTGAAAGGCCGAAGAGATTGATGAAACCTGCTGAATCAGCCTGGTTATAAGCACCGCCGTCATCACCGAATGATGCAACATTTTCATCATAAAGTGTGTATGGTGAGGTTACGCCGGCATTCATTACATTGCCCTTGTAAAGCTTGAGCTTTACATCACCTGTAACAGTTTCCTGTGTTTTATTAACAAATGCATCAAGAGCTTCACGAAGAGGGGAGAACCACATTCCGTTATATACAAGTTCACCGTACTTTTCAGCAACAAGCTTTTTGTAATGTGCGGTGTCACGGTCAAGAGTAATCATTTCAAGAAGTTCGTGTGCTTTGTAAATGATTGTTCCGCCCGGAGTTTCATATACGCCACGGCTCTTCATACCTACAAGACGGTTTTCAACAATATCAAGAAGGCCGATACCGTTCTTTCCGCCGAGTTCGTTAAGCTTTTCAACAAGAGCAAGCGGGCTGAGCTTTTCACCGTCAAGTGCAACAGGTTCACCCTTTTCAAAATGAAGTGTGATATATGTAGGTTCATCAGGTGCTTTTTCAGGTGCAACACCGAGTTCAAGGAAACCGTCTTTAAGATATTGCGGTTCATTTGCAGGGTCTTCAAGGTCAAGACCTTCGTGGCTTAAGTGCCATACATTCTTATCTTTTGAATAGTTTGTTTCACGGTTTATTTTAAGCGGAATATTATGAGCTTCTGCGTATTCGATTTCTTCTTCACGAGATTTAATATCCCATTCACGCCAAGGCGCGATGATTTCCATTTCAGGTGCGAGTGCTTTAAGTGCAAGCTCAAATCTTACCTGGTCGTTACCCTTACCTGTACATCCGTGGCAGATAGCGTCAGCACCCTCTTTAATTGCTATTTCAGCAAGTCCCTTTGCAATGCAAGGACGAGCGTGTGAAGTGCCGAGAAGATATTCTTCATATTCTGCACCTGCTTTTACGCAAGGAAAAATATAATCTTTTACATATTCTTCCTTAAGGTCAAGAATGTAAAGCTTTGAAGCGCCTGTTGCAATAGCTTTTTCTTCAAGTCCGTCAAGTTCTGTACCCTGGCCGACATCGCCTGATACTGCAACTACTTCGCAGTTGTTGTAGTTTTCCTTAAGCCAAGGAATGATGATTGATGTGTCAAGTCCGCCTGAATAGGCAAGAACTACTTTTTTAATATCCTTTTTGTTCATTGTTATATATCTCCTTTGGGAATTTTTACTTGTTGATTACATTATAGTTATCTGTATTCAATATTGCAAGCGATTTTATAAAGTTTGTATAAATATTCACAAAAACAGGCAAAATATACCATTGTTTTGTATAACATTACAACGAAGTTAGGTTAAAATGGCTGAAATACTGATGATTACAGTGAAAATGATTATGTATAAAAATACAAAATGTTGTATACTTTACATTTTATCGCAGATAATTTACGCTTTTAACTTCTTTTCCGTCTTTTACATACATTCTTGTAACTCTTCGTGATATTCGGCAAGGCATTTCGTAGTTAAACGAATGTGCCTGTTCACTGACTTCTTCCATAGAAAGAAATTCATTCCCGTCGCGACCTATAAGAGTTACCGGTGTTTCGATTTCAACATTAGGTATATCCGTAATATCAATCATAAATTGGTCCATACATACTCTGCCTAAAATATTTGCATATTTTCCGTTAATCAAAATTTTGCCGATATTTGAAAGGCAACGCGGGTATCCGTCTGCATAGCCAACCGGAATTGTAGCCACAACAATAGGTTTTTCAACCTTAAATGTTCCGCCGTATGAAATTTCGCGCCCTGCTTCAAGTGTTTTGATATGTGAAACATAAGTTTTCCATTCCATTACAGGTTTAATATCAAGCAGGTTTTCGTCAATTTCGTGTGATGGGTAAAGCCCGTATATAATAATTCCAGCTCTCACCATATCAAAGCAATCATCAAAATGCATAATTCCGGCAGAATTATTAAGATGTTTTATAGGAATTTCAATTCCTCGTTGCTTTAACATCTCAATAAATGTTTTAAATTTATTTTGCTGTTCATATGTTTTGGCTAAATCTGCTTCGTCGGCAGTTGCAAAGTGTGAAAAAAGTCCCTCTGCGTTTATATTTGGTAATTTGCAAATCTCTTTGCAAATGTCTGCACTTTCTTCATCAACCTGAAAACCTATTCGGCTCATACCGGTATCAACAGCAAAGTGAAAATCTACTGTTTTATTCTGCCTTACAGCTTCATCGGATAATGCCTTGGCACTTTCGTAAGAAAAAACAGGCACTCTTATATCATATTTAACGGTAATGCTGAATTCATCAGGCGAAACATACCCCAAAACAAGTATTGGAAGTTTAATTCCGGCTTCTATAAGCTCGGTTGCTTCCTCAACACAGGCAACGCCGAAAAAATCACATTTATTTTCAATATATTTTGCTGTTTCAACAGCACCGTGGCCATAAGCGTCGGCTTTAATTACACCGAGAATTTTGGCTTTTTTATTTACTTTTTTTGATATTGAGTCGATATTATATTCAAGTGCGTTTAAATCAATTTTAACATAAGTTCTTTCACGCATAATAATTACCATAACCTTTCATGTAACAAACAGTTTATTAAAATCAAACTGCCCTTTACCGATAGTGATACTATTCTAATACTTTAAAAGTAAAAAGTAAATATCAAAGATAAATAAATATATTAAATTTTATTCATATTTTTATGCGTTGTGAAAAAGAAAGAAAGCCGAAACACTTTAAGTGTTCCGGCTTTCCCCTCTCTGTCATTACAAACTATGGAGGACCAAGAGTTTGAAATGGTGCGGTCCATTTCAAATCAACCATATTATAGTGCAATTTGCATAATATGTCAAGCGTTTTGTTAAATTATTTTGATATATGTTATATAAAAAGTAAAAACTTGTTGCATTTTGCGGTATGTGCCAAAAAGAGAAAATATTTGTACTATGCGGTAAATTTGTGTTGACTTAGAACGAATGTTTGTATAATATCGAAGTCAAAGGCTTGTCCCTTTTGCCACTCGGGCTCGGTTTGTGGCGACCGTGCTTAATAGGGATGTCTTTTAGAAATTTTCAGTAAAGGCAGGTTGATTTGTGATGAATATTGATGAACTCGCTAAGGAATACGATAAGCAGTATAAGGTACTTTGCGCCAAAGTTGACGGGCTTAAGCCACTTTTGAGTGTTTATCGCGGTGAGGATTTGTTTAAACTGAGAAGAAAGATGAGAATATATTACGATATGGCGTGCGAATGCAGAAAGGTATACTTTATGCTGACCGACTATTACAGGGAGGAAGAAATATGAGTGGATTTTTCGAGGAATTTATGGGCTCTTATAACCCCTTTGACAGTGCAGGATTTGACGAGCAGGTGATAATGCGCAATTCTCTTTTTGCCGTCGTGCCCAAAATTGCCAAAAACGAGCTTACCCAAATGCAGCGGATTTGCTTTGAAATGTTCTATTTTGAAAAGAAAAATCAAAGGCAAATTGCCGCAATTCTTCATATTTCACAGCCCTCCGTGTGCAGGCATTTGAAAAGCGCAAAAATCATTATTGAAAAAATCGGAGGCTATTGTATACTCAGCATTAAGAAAACCAACGAGCAATGGGAAAAATTACAATAAACGCACAAATGAAGCGATACCGACAGCACCGCTTCTATGTGAACGACTGATACGGCTAAGGCTGTTTTAAAGATGCCTTGCACCACCTAAGCTAACAGCCGAAAAGCGAAAAATAAAAGTCCCCGACGTATCTTTAAAGTGCGTTAGGGACTTTGTTTTTATTCTTACCGCACCTATTTATACTATGTGCGGTTGCATCTTTTGTGAGAGCTTAAGCGATTATAAATGCGATAATAAGCATAATCAAATATATTGCCGGCTGGTGAAAAATGTATACCCAAAGGCTGTTTCTGCCGACAAAGCACAAAAATTTACTTCTTTGCTTATAC
>CAVLCX010000177.1:2865-4203 GCA_963661525.1 bacterium | reverse complement strand
AGCTTTGGTGTGCTTTTGTAATTTCCGTGTGCATTGCCGATAGCAATTGCAAGTGCGTCAACACCTGTTTCTTTTTCAAATTTAACTGCGTCTTCCGGTTTTGTGCAGTTAACGGCAATGTCTTCGCTTCCGTCTTCAGAGCCGCCAACACAGCCTATTTCCGCTTCAACATCCGCACCGTATTTTTTAGCAAGTTTTATAACTTCTTTTGTAACTTTAATGTTTTCATCAAGCTCCAAGTGTGAACCGTCAAACATAACAGATGTAAAGCCAAGTTCAAGTGCCTGGCCTATTTTTTCAATTGTTTTGCCGTGGTCAAAATGAACTGCAACAGGTGTTTTGGCATATTTGGCACTTGCCACCATAAGCGGCCCTATAAGTTCAAGCGGACTTTGCTTGAGCCTGACTTCAGCTATTTGCAAAATAACAGGCGCATTAAGTTCCTCGCTTGCTTTCAGTACACCAAGCACCATTTCCATATTTGCTACCGAAAATGAGCCGACTGCATAGTTGCCTTTTTGAGCATCGGCTAAAAGCTTACTCATATTTACAAGCATATTATTTTTACCCTCTTAAAATAAAATGGCGAGTAAGCCGAGTTCTGTCGTGGGCAATTATCTATCTAGTTGCAAAATTACTCTTGCAATCAAGCCATCCTTCGAAGTTATGTGTCGAGCAAACAACCCTTCAGTCGATGTTGCAGTGAATAGGGTTTACATGGCAGGGGATGTTTCCACCCCCTCGGTGAGCTCTTACCTCGCCTTTCCACCCTTACCTGCTAAATATAACAGGCGGTATATCTCTGTTGCACTTTCCCTAAGGTCACCCTCGGCGGCCGTTAGCCGTTATTCTGCTCTGTACTGCTCGGACTTTCCTCATACCGATAATTCGGCACGCAATTGCCAAGTCAACTCGCTTCTTCTATTTTAAGGTAATTTATTATTCATGTCAATATATTTTATAAAATGGCAGTTGAAATAGTTTTAAATATGTAGTATATTCTTTAGTAGAATTGGAGGCGATTATATGCCACGCTTTGAAAATGAAGATTTTGACCCTAAAAAAAGAAGCAGGAAAGATATAGACAGAACAGTTCCTAAAGATGAAGATTATTATAATTATTCACCTATGGATGTTGACCTTAATTTTAATTCTAAAAAAAGAGACGATGTTGTAGTCGATAATCAGCGAAGAAGCGCAAATTACGGAAACTATCAACTTGATGATAAAGGCGATGTTACCTTTAAGAGTGAAACTATTGATGATTTCAGCAGAAGCGGCAGTCATTCAAAAGCTTCAAGGGGTAATTACGCAAAGCCAAATAACAGCAGACCTAAT
>CAVLCX010000177.1:0-2855 GCA_963661525.1 bacterium | reverse complement strand
TCCGGTAAAAATAAAAAGCACAGCAGTAAAAAAGGCAAGAAAGCAAAGGCTGTTTTGGTAGTTATTTTGGCACTTGTTCTTATTATAGTCGGCTCGGTATTTCCGGTTCTTGCAAGGGTTAATTATGATGATAAAAAAGAAGATAAGTATGTTACCGCAAGCGATTTGAAAAATGATTCTTCGGTTAAAAATATTCTTCTTTTAGGTGTTGACGCAAGAAGCGGTGAAAACGCCGAGCAAACACGAAGTGATACTATGATGCTTGTAAGCGTTGATTCAAAGCATCATTCCATAAAGCTTGTATCGTTTCTTCGTGATACTTGGGTGTATATTCCGTCACTCGGGCATGAGCAAAGGCTTAATGCGGCATGCTCTGACGGGGGATATAAAAATGTAGTTGAAACTATTGAATATAATTTCGGTATAGATATTGAAGGTTATGTGGTAACCGATTTTGAAATGTTTAAAGTGCTGGTGGACAGCCTTGGCGGTGTTAAAATTGATGTTACCGAAAAAGAAGCTAAAGAAGTAACAAATCATCCGAAAAGATACGGAAATGTTACACTTGAATCCGGTAATAATAAACTTACGGGTGAGCAGGCACTTGCTTATTGCAGAATAAGGAAGATTGATACCGATTTTGTAAGAACTCAAAGGCAGCGTACGGTTATGAGTGCCATACTTAAAAAAGCACTTACAAATCCTTTTAAGCTTTATAAAATGGCGTATAACAGCGCACCGTATATTGAAACCGATTTATCAAAGGGTGAACTTATAGGGCTTGTGTCAAAAGCAGGTACTTGCGTGTTTAATATTCACCAAACAAGCGTTCCTTTTGACGGAACTTGGGATTATGCAACTATTTGGGGCAACAGTGTAATTAAAATCAATACAGAAAAGAATAAGGACAAGCTTATTGATTATATTTATAACTTATCTTCAGCCGATATTAAGGCACAGGAAAAATCAGATAAATAACAAAAAGGCAACGAATTTTATTCGTTGCCTTTTTTATTGTTTTATCATTTATCAAAAGACGGATTGAAAGCATAGTAGTTTTTACTGTCGAGTTTATCCGTAACAAGCCTTAAGCCTTCACCGAAACGCTGGTAATGCACAATTTCTCTTTCGCGTAGGAATTTAATGGGCTCAATAATGTCAGGGTCGTCAACAAGGCGCAAAATGTTATCATATGTTACCCTTGCTTTTTGCTCTGCCGCCAAATTTTCATTTAAGTCACCGATTGTGTCACCGGTTGATGCAATTGATGCGGCATTCCACGGTGAACCGCTTGCGGCAGTTGGGAAAACACCTGCTGTATGGTCAACAAAATATGCCATAAAATCAGGATTTTTTTCAATTTCGTCTTCGGTTAAATTGCGGGTGAGCTGATGCACCATAGTGCCTATCATTTCAAGATGCCCCAATTCTTCCACACCGATGTCTGTTAATAAACCTTTAAGCTCCGGATACGGCATTGAATAACGCTGTGAAAGGTAGCGAAGTGAAGCACCCAATTCACCGTGAGGCCCACCATATTGGCTTATTATTATGGAAGCGGCCTTTGGGTTTGGGTGTTTAATATTGATTGGATATTGCAATTTTTTTATATAACTAAACAAATAATCAACTCCTTAAATTACTTGTTTATTCTATGAAAAAACAAATTGTTTGTTACACGGCGGCAACAAACAATTTGTTTTATAAGTTGTTTGTTGTTTTAAAATTATCTATTACGGTGTGATAACGCTCGTAAGCTTTTTTAACCGCGTCTTCCCAGCTTATATAAATTTGACTTTGCGCATTTTTGCCCACTGTTTTAATCAATCCCTTATTTTCCATAATGGTATTTAGTGTGTTTCTTATGGAATGTGCGCTTTCAATACATAAAAAGCCTGTTTTTCCGTCTTCCACACCTTCTGCCGCGCAGCTGTCACGCACCAAAAGGCTTGGCGTTGCGCATGCTGCGGCTTCCCTTACAACTAATCCGTTTGTATCAAATGTTGACGGGAAAAGAAGTAAATCCGAAATTCCGTAATATCCCAAAAGTTCGTTTCTGTCTAATATTTTTCCTGTCCAAATAACATAATCGGAAAGTCCGCATTTACGAATTTTCTTTTTAATTGCGTTTTCATCTGCACCGAAGCCGAGCATAATAAGTCTAAACTTTTTGCCTTCGTTTTTAAGCATTGCGCAGGCATCAAGAATAAGCTCAATATTTTTATACCAAATCATTCTGCCAGTATAGATGAAAAGAGGAACATCGTTTGGTATATTGTGCTTTCTTTTAATCAGCGCAATATTATCATCGCTTACATTGGTAACAGGTAAGTCACAACCGTTAGGCATAACAATATAATCGCCTGTATAACCTACTTTTCTTAACGAATCTACCGTACCCTTACTTGTTACCCATACTTCGTCAGCCGCATTTATATTGTTGAGCAGGAAATGGTATGCAAAATCCTTTGCAGGTTTTGTAGGAATTCGCCTGTCAAAATCATATTCGTATTTTGTATGATATGTTAAAACGGTAGGGATTTTTTTCTTTTCAACAACGCGCCTGAAATAATAACTTGTGGCAAGCGGTGCGTGCGAATGGAGAACATCAAAATTCATATCAATAATATCTTGATGAAGTTGGTCTTTAAAAGGCCAGCCGATACTGTAACCCTCTTTCGACGGAAACCACCAGCTTTTATATCTGTAAATTTGATAATCATATCTGTAATCAAGCTGATTTGGATTTTTAGGTGTTATAACTACTGCTTCACCGAATTTTTTGTTTATAATATTAGCATAGCTTTGTGCAACATTGCTGATTCCGTCGGTAGTGGGCGGAAAAGCGTCTGTGC
>CAVLCX010000176.1:399-4249 GCA_963661525.1 bacterium | reverse complement strand
GTTGCAAATGGGTTTACAACGATTATTCCCGAGTCTGCATATTTCGGTGCAAAACTTTTAAGCTCATTGATTTATTTAATTGTTATAGATAAAATTTTTGCGCTTATTTTTGTAATCGGCGGGTTTACTATATTCTTTATAACCCGAATTTTGAGGAAAACGCTTAAAAAATTACATAAAAAAGTGCAGGAAACCGAGGGCAAAACCCGCTCATTTATTCAGGAAATTTTAACTAATCTGCTTGTAATCAAAGCTTTTGCGGTGGATGAAAAAGTTAATGAAACAACAGATGAGCTTCAAAATGATAATTTTAAAGCAAGGATGACTAAACGCAATTTTTCAATTTGTGCAAATGTAGGGCTTGGTTCTATATTCAGTATAGGCACAGTATTTGCAATTGCTTTTGGTGCATACGGCATTTTGTTTAAAGCTATGACATACGGTACGGTTACTGCAATAATTCAGCTTGTTAACCAGGTGCAGTCACCTTTTGTTTCACTTTCGGGTATTATGCCGAAGTATTATAATACCATTGCGTCAGCCGAAAGACTTATGGAACTTGATGATTTACCGGATGAAAAAGAAATAAACAAAAATGAAATTGATAAGGACGCCGTATATCGTGCATTAAAATCAATTGAATTTGAAAATATCACATTTAGTTTTGACAGGGATTTAATTCTCGATAATACATCATTAAGCATAAATAAGGGCGATTTTGTGGCGATTATGGGTATATCCGGAATCGGCAAAAGTACACTTTTAAAACTTCTTTTAGGTGTGTTTAATGTAAATTCGGGTTCAATTTATCTTAATACCGATAATTCAAAAATATTTATTGATAAAAATACGCGCAAGCTGTTTTCATATGTGCCGCAGGGTAATATGCTCATTTCCGGTACGATTAAAGATAATATTACTTTTATTAACCCTAATGCGACTGATGATGAAATTGAAAAAGCAATTGAAATAAGCTGTGCAAAGCAGTTTATTGATGAATTGCCTTTGGGTATTGAAACGGTAATAGGCGAAAAAGGAATGGGACTTTCCGAAGGGCAGGTTCAGCGCCTTGCAATTGCAAGAAGCTTGCTTGCAAATTCACCCGTTCTTTTGCTTGATGAAGCCACATCTGCCCTTGATGAGCAAACGGAAAAGCAGTTTTTAACTAATTTGAAAACTCTTAATAATATTACCTGCATTATTGTTTCGCACAAAAAAGCTGCGCTTGATATATGCAATAAATCCATTAAAATTAAAAACGGTAAAATTATAAGTGAGGGATAATATGTTAATTACAAAATGGGGTAAAGCACTTGATAAAAATCATCCGCTTTGTGAATATCCGCGCCCGCAATTTGTTCGTAACAGTTATATAAGCCTTAACGGAATGTGGAAATGTGCATTTTATAATAAGTCCGATTGTGAGGATGAAAAGTTCAGATATGATATTTGCGTTCCTTTTTCACCCGAAGCATATCTTTCCGGTGTACACAGAACTTTGGAACCCGGCGAATACCTTATTTATAAAAGAAATTTTGTTATTCCTAAAGATTTTAATAAAGGCAGGGTGTTTATAAACTTTGGTGCGGTTGACCAAATTGCCACCGTTTTTATTAACGGTAACAATGTCGGCACTCACAAGGGCGGATATACTTCGTTTAAATTTGAAATAACGGATTATGTTACCAACGGTGAAAATGAAATCAAAGTATCTTGCCTTGATTTTAGTGATGATAATGCATTTTCACGCGGTAAGCAGAAAACAAAGCGCGGCGGTATTTGGTATACCTGCCAAAGCGGAATATGGCAAAGCGTATGGCTTGAATCAACACCGAAAAAATATCTTGAAAAAGTTAAAATAACACCGAATTATGATGAATCGAGTGTCTCATTTGAATATTTTGGATGTGATGATGTTGAAGTTTCGATATATGACGGTGATAGCCTTATAGCTAAAACAAAGGATACGACTGTTTCAATACCTGATTTCAAATCGTGGTCACCCGAATCACCTTTTTTATATAATGTGGTTTTTTCGGCTTGTGGTGAAGAAATTAAATCATATTTCGGTATGCGTAAATTTTATGTCGGTAATGACGGAAAAGGTGTTAAAAGACTGTTTTTAAACAATAAGCCTTATTTTCATAACGGTGTGCTTGACCAGGGATATTATCCTGACGGGCTTTTGACTCCGCCTGCAAATGACGCTATGAAATTTGATGTTGAATATGTTAAATCAGCCGGGTTTAATATGATTAGAAAGCATATTAAAGTTGAACCTCTTTTATGGTATCATTATTGTGATGTAAACGGTATAATTGTTTGGCAGGATATGATAAACGGCGGCGGAAAATACGGACTTGAAATATCTGTAATACCGTTTTTGAATATTACGCTTAATGATAATAATTATTCCACTTTTAAGCGAACTGATAAAGAGGGCAGGTTACTTTATTATCAAGAGCTTGAAGAAATTGTAGATTCACTGTATAATTGCCCTTGCATTGCACTTTGGACTTTGTTTAATGAAGGTTGGGGGCAGTTTGACAGCGCAAAAGCATATGATTTGATTAAATCGCTTGATGATACCCGAATTGTTGATTCAACATCAGGTTGGCACGATATGGGTAAAAGTGATGTTATTTCAAAACATATTTATTTCACGCCGATTAAAGTTAAAAGCGGGGATAGGCCATATATTCTTTCGGAATTCGGAGGACTTGGATTTAAAATTAAAGGGCATACTTTTAACGATAAAATGTTTGGCTATAAAGTCTTTTTCAGCTTCAATTCTTTAACCAAAGCATATAAAAGGCTTTTTGAAAAAACTATCATTCCTCAAATTGAAGACGGTTTGAGTGCCACCGTATACACTCAAATTACCGATGTTGAGGATGAATTAAACGGACTTTTAACATATGACCGTGAAATTCAAAAGGTAGATTTTGATACATTAAAAAAGATTAACGAAAGGGTTAAATTAAATGATTAAAGCAACTATTAAGACAAATAAAGGCAATATGAAATTCGATCTTTTAAGCGATACTGCACCAAAGGCAGTTGAAAATTTTGTTACTCACGCTAAAAACGGCTATTATGACGGTCTTATTTTTCACCGTGTAATTAAGGACTTTATGATTCAGGGCGGTGACCCGACAGGTACAGGCTGCGGCGGTGAATCAATTTGGGGCAAGCCTTTTGAAGATGAATTTTCAATTGACGCAAGAAATTATTACGGTTCACTTTCAATGGCTAACAGCGGCCCTAATACTAACGGTTCACAGTTCTTTATCGTTCAGGCAAAGGAAGTGCCGAGTTCTCTTCTTGAACAAATGGAAGAGCTTAAAGATAAGGGCTATCCGCAGGAAGTTATTGATAAATATAAAGAAGTAGGCGGTACTCCTTGGCTTGATTTTCACCACACGGTATTCGGTGAAATTGCAGACGGAACAGATGTGCTTGAAGATATAGCGGCAACTCGCACCGGTATGGGTGATAAGCCTGTTTATGATGTTGTTATTGAAACAATTGAAATAGAAGAGTGATTTTGACAAATTAACCCCTTCTCATTGGTTATAATAATCAGTGAGAGGGGGTATTTTTTGGTTATATATGTTGATGTACTGTTTGTTGTGAATTTTTTTATTACATATTTGTTGCTTTTTGCAACTTCTTTTTTAGCTAAATCTGAAATGAAGCAGTATAGGGCGATTATTGCTTCGCTTGCAGGCGGGTTATATTCGCTTGTTATTATTTGCGATAAACTTAATTTTCTTATATCCACTCTCGGTAAAATTGCTGTTTCAATATTGATTGTTTTTATAGCATTCGGGTTTAAACGCTTTACCGT
>CAVLCX010000176.1:0-389 GCA_963661525.1 bacterium | reverse complement strand
CTTTCTTGTTTTCTATTTTTCAAATCTTTTATTTTTAGGTGTGATTTATGCTGTTTATATGTACTTTTCACCTAAAGGGGTAACTGTTAAAAATTCAAGCGTGTATTTCAATATTACTGCAACCCAGCTTGTTTTAAGTGCATTTGGCGCATATTTAGTAACTTTTATTATTATTAAAATTACAAATCGCACGCTTGCTAAAGGTGAAATATACAGTTTGAGTATTTTTACGGATAATAGGGAATATAAGCTTTTTGCATTTGCCGACAGCGGTAATAAACTTAAAGAACCTTTTTCGGATTATCCCGTGATTATTGTAGATAAATCAAAAATACCCGAAAAGTGTGAAAGGCTTATACCCTGCCAAACTGTTTCGGGTGAGGGAATGT
>CAVLCX010000175.1:3445-4291 GCA_963661525.1 bacterium | reverse complement strand
AAATACTATTTTTTCATCATTTAAAGCGCTTTCAATAGAAGCCTTAATTCGCATAATTTCCCTATTTAAAACTTTTTCGTTTTGCTCCTCATCACTGTCAAAAAACCACCCACGGCTGCCGCAAACTGAAAAATCATCAAAATCAAATGCATTATTATGCAAAATAGAAATAGTATTAAAATTGTTTTCTTCAATAAATTTATTCATTTTACTCATTGTATTCCACCAATAATCGTGGTTACCTTTGAGTATTATTTTTTTACCGTTAAGTTGATTTATATAATCAAAATCAGCTTTCAATTCATCAAAATTCATTGCCCAGCTAATATCGCCGGCTATAACAACATAATCTTTGTCATCAATAATTTTGTTCCAATTTTCTTTGAGTCTGTCTGTATAGTTAAGCCAACCCTCAAAATCATCCATAGGTTTATTCGAAGCAAATGATAAATGAGTATCGGCAATTGCAAAAAGTGACATAAATAATAGCCTTTCTTAATTAAAAGGTAATTTTTGTTAAAAATCATTTGAATAAAAATTTCATATTTTCAAATAATAATAACCGAAGGGAGTGAAAAAGTAATGGATAAGGAAATTAAAGGTATTTCATGTGATGTAAAAAACTGCAAATATCATGATAGCGCAAACAACTGCATGGCAGGTCACATCAATGTAGGCAACAGCAGTGCAACAAGTGTAACTGACACAAAATGTGAAACATTTGAATGCAATGACGGTTGCGGCTGCCACTAAATAAACCTATTGTCAAAATAACGGCTCTGTAATTCAGAGCCGTTATTCATTATAACAAATTATAAATTAAGAAGCTTAAATACCATTTGGCTC
>CAVLCX010000175.1:0-3307 GCA_963661525.1 bacterium | reverse complement strand
CTCATATCTTCTTTATTGCAAACATCGCCGAAACGAACTTCTTTATCCTTAAGAGATGCAAGTGGTTTCGGAACATCGGCACCTGTTACATTATGAAGTTCATCAACCATTGCAAACTCATCAAGTTCAGGTGCTTTACCTGCAAGCACTGCATTAAGCACACTTGCCGAAAACTTGTAAGGTGAAGCAGTTGAATCAATAACGGTAGGAATATCGTCGCCTGTTGCTTTTACATATTCATCATATACTTTAACTGCAACTGCTGTGTGTGTATCGCAAAGGTAATGATATTTATCAAAATGATATTTGATTGTATCATCAACATTCTCTTCTGCTGTGTAGCCGGCATCAAATTCCTTTTGAATTTTAGCGATAAGTTCATCTGAAACTGTATACTTTCCGTCTTTTGAAAGCTTATTCATTAAATCTGCAATAAGCTTATCATCACCGTCACTCATATGATAAAGAAGTCTTTCAAGGTTAGATGAAATAAGAATATCCATTGACGGTGAAGTAGTAGTATAGAACTTTCTGTTTTTATCATATGTACCTGTTTTTAAGAAATCAGTAAGTACATTATTTGAATTTGAAGCGCAAACAAGAGTTTTGATAGGAAGTCCCATTTTTTTAGCATAATATCCTGCAAGAATATTACCGAAGTTACCGGTAGGAACTACAATATTGATTTCATCCCCTGCTTTAATCTTATTCATATTGATAAGGTCGCAGTAGGTTGAAAAATAGTATACAATTTGAGGAACAAGTCTGCCCCAGTTAATAGAGTTTGCAGAAGAGAACATCATATTCTTCTTTGCAAGTTCATTTTTAATATTGCTGTTTGTAAAAATAGATTTTACAGCACTTTGTGCATCGTCAAAATTGCCGTTGATAGCACATACAGCAACATTTTCACCCTCTTGAGTAGTCATTTGAAGCTTTTGCATAGGTGAAACGCCGTCAACCGGATAAAATACCAAAATCTTTGTATTATCAACATTCTTAAAACCTTCAAGTGCAGCCTTACCTGTATCACCTGATGTAGCAACAAGGATTACGATAGTTTTTCCGTCAGCAGTTTTTTTAGCTGATACAGTCATAAGATAAGGCAAAAGCTGAAGTGCCATATCCTTAAATGCGCAGGTAGGACCGTGCCAAAGTTCAAGAATATTTTTATTTCCGTCAACATTAACGGTAGGAGCAATTTTAGGAGAAGAAAACTTTTGAGCAGCATATGCACCGCTTACGCAGTAATCAAGTTCTTCTTCCGTGAAATCGGTTAAATATTCTTTAAGAACGGTTTTAGCCCTGTCAATATAATTCATAGATACCATTGAAGCAATCTTTTCAATATCAAAATGCGGAAGTTCAACCGGAACAAAAAGTCCGCCTTCTTCACTTATACCCTGAGCAATAGCCTGTGCGGCTGATACTCTAATTGAATTATCTCTTGTAGATGTATAAAGCATAATAATTTTCCTTTCACCTTAAAATTTAGGTTTATAATATTTTATACTAAGTCAAACGCATTTTCAAGATGTTTTATTGATTTTATTTTATTATTATCGGTATAAATTTCAATAACATCAAATCTCGGCTGTAAATTTGTTTTATTTTGCATTAAAAACATTTTTGCACAGGCAATAATTTTCTGCTGTTTTGAATATGTTACAAATTCCCTGGGTAATGCAATTGATTTAACATCCCTTTGCTTAACTTCAACAAAACATATATATTTTCTGTTTTTAACAATTAAATCAATCTCGCCGAAACGGGTAGTATAATTTGCGTCAACAAGTTTATATCTGTGCTTTCTCAAATAATTTGCAGCTTCAATCTCCCAAATTTTACCTTTATTGTTCATTTTTCTTTTCCAAATATTTTTTCAAGAATGTTTTTCTGTGAACTTCGCTTATACCGTATTTATCAAGGATTTCGTAATGAAGTTTAGTTCCGTAACCTTTATGTTTTTCAAACTGATACTGCGGATATTTTTCGGCAAGTTTGAGCATATATCTATCCCTGCTTACTTTTGCAATAATTGATGCGGCGGCAATATTTGCACTTGCAGCGTCACCTTTAACAATATCCCATTGTTCAATATCAAGTCCCGGCTTTTTATTTCCGTCAATAAGTGCAATATCAGGCTTAACGGATAAACCCTCAACAGCCCTTCTCATTGCAAGAAAAGTTGCCTGTAAGATATTTATTTTATCAATTTCTTCAACACTTGCCGTTCCTACACTGTAACATATACATTCATCAACTATTTTATCAAAAAGTAAATCTCTTTTCTTTTCAGAAAGCTTTTTTGAGTCATTAACACCGTCAACTACATATCCCCTCGGCAATATAACCGCCGCAGCGTAGACAGGGCCTGCAAGCGGGCCTCTGCCTGCTTCATCAACACCGCATATTACATTAAAGCCGAGTTCATAAGCTTTATTTTCATATTCAAGCCAATCCATTACTGTGGTAACTCGAGCGATATTTTGCCGAGCTTTCCTCCCCTGAATTCATCACAAAGCATAACTGCCGTGCGTTCGTAATCTATTTCTCCGCCTTTGATTAAAAAGCCGCGTTTTTTACCGATAAGTTCAAGCATTTCCCAACCTTGTAGGTTATCAACACTGTCAAGCTTATACCTTTCACATATTGAATTAGGCCTTGTTTTTGCAAGTGTTTCAAGTAATCTGCACGAAAGTGTTTCAAGGTCGGTCACTTCATCCTTTACAGCACCGGTAAAAGCAAGCTTATCACCAACCTCCGGGTCGTCAAATTTAGGCCAAAGCACACCCGGAGTATCAAGAAGTTCAATTCCCTTACCTACCGCAAACCATTGCTTTTGCCTTGTAACACCGGCTTTATCGGCAACTTTGGCTTTGCTGTTACCTGCCATTCTGTTAATAAATGATGATTTACCTGTATTCGGAATACCGACTACCATAAGGCGAAGCGGTTTATTTTCCATACCTCTTGCTTTATTTTTTTCAATCACATCGGCAAGTGCCTTATTAACAGTCGGAATAAAAGCATTAAGTCCCCTGCCTGTTCTGCAATCAACGGGAATTGCATATTTACCGTTATTTTTATAATAATCAATCCAAAGCTTTGTTACATTTGAATCTGCAATATCACATTTATTCAAAAGCACAATTCTCGGTTTTCTTTTAATTATACTGTCAAGTTCAGGATTAGATGAGCTATACGGTATACGAGCATCCACAAGTTCAACAACACCGTCAACAAGTGAAAGGCTTTCTTTTATAATTCGCCTTGTTTTTGCCATATGGCCCGTAAACCACTGCAC
>CAVLCX010000174.1:2291-4307 GCA_963661525.1 bacterium | reverse complement strand
GCTTAACTCCTGTTGAAGCTTTACCGAATTCAAGCCCGTTGGCAGTTTCAACAATGATTTCCTGCCCGTTTTTTATATCAAAACCCTTTGGGTCAAAATAATACATTTTGCCTGTGTCGCTGAAACGAACACCAACAACTTTAGTCATATCTATCCTCCGTTATCTGCCGATTGCACTGTTAAGTGAGTAGCAGAATTTTGTAATTAACAAAGCATTATTAGCATTGCTTAATGCCATTGATTTAACTTCTTCGCAAGTTTCCATAAGCCTTATTAAATTTCGTCTTGAAACAGACGTTTTGAGAAGCGAAGCGCTCTTTTCCTGCCCTGAAATACATTCGCTTTCATTTTGGGCAAAAAGTGCATCTCTAAAAATATTTTTTAGTAAATCGCAGGCAAATACAACACCCTGCCTATCCTTTTGAAACGCAGAGCATAATGTTAACACTTCATATTCATTTGATGATACAAGCGCTGTGCAAAGCTTATTGCAAACATCAACAAGTTCACCTGTTTTACTGTCTTGCAAGCTTAAAAGTGCCTTACCGATATTACCGTTAAATGTTTCAACTGTTTTTTTAGCGGTTTCGTAATCAACATCATCAGTATGAGAAGTAATATATTCGGTCGCCCTTTCAATATCTACACCCTCAAGATTAACGCGGACACTACGCGATAAAACAGTTGAAAGAAGAGCGCTTTTTGAATTAGTTGTTAAAATAAAAACAACATATTTAGGCGGCTCTTCCAATATTTTAAGAAGTGCATTTTGCGCATTTTGGTTCATACAATGCGCATTAGCTAATATATATATTTTATAATCAGCTTCATTCGGCTGAATATATGCGTCATTTATTATATTTCTTACAGTATCAACATGAAAAGAATTCGCGCCACCGGAAGGTATATACTCGCTTATATCGGGATGAATACCGGCGATTGCCTTTTTACATTGGGTACATTCACCGCAAGGTTTATCATCCCCCCTGCAAACAAGGGTACAGGCTAAATCACGGGCAAGAGTTTTTTTACCTATTCCGTCTTCACCTTCAATAATCAATGCGTGCGGAAATCTTCCGCCTTCAAAAAGCTTTGAAAGTAAGTCAACAACCTTTTCATCGCCGATAAAATTAGTCAGTTTCATAAATTATAATTTCCTAAATTGGTCAACATCAAGTACAAATGCAACTGCACCGTATTCTTCAACATCAACAGGCTTTTTTAAAAGTGAGCCTTGAAGTGTGCTGTCAACACCGACATGGCGTACTACACGCTTGGTAACATTTTTTTCAATAATGCTGAATAATTTTTCAACTTCATCATCTTTAATTCCGAAAAGGACGGTAGTTTGCCCATTTTCAAGAAACATTCCCTGTGTTGAAATTTTAGTTGAGAAATAACCTTCCTCTATTGTAGATGATAACACATTGGTCAAATCCTTATTTGACACAATTACGATAACAAGTTTCATTAAAATCACCTTTCAAACATTGATTGATAAATATTATTGTAAAAAACCGCAGAATATTCCAAACTGTAATATACAATATTCCACCTTGTAATACGATTATATAATAATATTTACCGTTTTTCAACTTTGGCTAATATCATTTTAAATAAAATTAACAGTTTAGACACACTAAAAACTAAATAACAGATGCAAGTGCCACGATTACAGGCATTGAAATTACAGACAAAACAGATGACTGCGCTGCAAGTTCACTGCCGAGAGCGGCATCATTATCATATTTTGCGGCGTACATAGCTGTGTTTGTTGCCGTCGGTGCTGCTGCCGAAATAGTCATAGCAACAAGTAAATCTCCGTTAACATTAAATAGATTAAACAAAAGCAACATGCAAACAGGAATAAAAACAAGCCTTAAAAACGAAACAAAATATAATTCTTTCTTCCTAATAAGATTTTTAAAATCCGAATTTGCAAAAAATGTACCGAATACAATCATTGCAAGCGGCGAATTGCAATTGCTTATCATCTGCAAAGGATATTCAATAACA
>CAVLCX010000174.1:0-2259 GCA_963661525.1 bacterium | reverse complement strand
AACATACGATGCTTTAAATTTTAAAAAGAAAAGTGGCAAGCCGACAATCACGGAAATTGAACCGGGATTAAAAATCAATTTTTTCAAATCAATTTTTGCTTTTCTGCCCGATATTTCATAAATACCGTAAGTAAATGCAAATATATTAAATACCGCCACATATACCGAGCAATAAAAAATACCCTCCTCACCTATCACGCTTTGTGCAAGCGGTAAGGCAAGAAAGCTTGCATTTGAAAAAACAGTTGCATAATGATAAATTCCGCGAAGATTAACATTTTGCTTCTTAAAAGTAAACAACGAAATAACCGCACCTAAAATATGAGTTGCAATTGCGCAGGCAAAAGCTACAACCAAGCCTTTAACATGGCTTGGTGTATACTCCATTTTAATAAAGGTGTTTATAATAGCTATCGGCAAAATAACATTGAAGATTAAATCAATCAATCTTTTACCGTCGCTCTGCTTAAACAGGCCGATTTTATCCGTCACAAAGCCTACGCCGGCCATTAAATACAATATAAACACCTGAAGTGCAATCGTTTTTAAATTATCAAGAAACAAATAATCAGCCTCAAATCATAATTCAGTCTTTTGAAACATTTTCGGTAATAAAAACAGAAAGCTCGCAATTCAATGCAAAAAGACCTATAAAAAGATAAGTTACAGCCGAAAAAGTAACTCGGCTTAAATCATCATAATTTCCGCTAAAAATCATCAATATTCTTGCAAGTGAAAATGCAATTGATACAGAAAAAAGGCTTAATGCAAAAAAGCTTAATAGCGGCTTTATCTTACCGTCATTACTGTCTACCGCAGAAGCACAGCATAAAGTATAGCCACAATAAATAACTATAAATATAAATTCCAAAAAGCTTTCTACGCTTTCAACATCAAATATTTCCGTCATAATAACCAACAGCCTGCAAAAGCCCCAAAAAAACGGAGCAAGATGAAACAGTTTAAAATGCTTAAAATCAATTAAAGTACCTTTAACCGACTTGGCACAGACAATCAAATAAAAACAGGTTAAAATAGCGAAAACCGTTTGAAATGCCATCGGCAACAAATAATTATATTCTATATAATTTTGAGTATCATCTTGGCTTATATATTGCGCACAATTATAAACCTGATGAACAAAATCAAAAAAATATGTAACACTCAATATTAGCAAATTTATATAAATACTTTTATTTCCGATAAAAGCAATTATTCTTTCATATCGCTTTGAAAAGAAGAAATACAAAAAGCAGAAAAAGAGGGATAATGCAACTACACCGTAAAGAACAAAAGTAAGTAAATCATCACCGACAACCAAGCCGGATTGAGTATCTGTATATTTAAGAAATTGAAAGAAACGAATAAAGCAAGCCGCAAGTGCTGTGATAATTACGGCAAGGAATGAAAAATACATAGGTTTATTTTTCAATTTTTCTCCTCTACAATTCAGGTATTATCTTTCAATAATCGGTTTAA
Source organism: bacterium (assembly GCA_963661525.1). Lineage (GTDB taxonomy): Bacteria > Bacillota > Clostridia > Oscillospirales > Acutalibacteraceae > Eubacterium_R. Next base: position 780 of record CAVLCX010000174.1, on the reverse strand, counting down.
ATTCACGCGGTTTGCTGACACTTTTATATGCCGGGCGAATAATTTTGCTGCCTGAAGTCAATTCTTCAAGCCTGTGAGCGCACCAGCCTGCTGTTCTGGCAACAGCAAAAATAGGTGTATACAAATCTTCGGGAATACCGAGAACTTTGTACACAAGGCCTGAATAAAGGTCAACATTGGCACACATTGTTTTTTCTACACCCTTAATTTCAGAAAATACTTCAGGTGTGAGAAGTTCAATATTTTCAAGAGTTTTAAATTCCTTTTCAAAACCTTTTTCATAAGCAAGTTTTCTTGCATTTTCTTTAAGAATAACAGCTCTTGGGTCGCTCTTTGTATAAACAGCATGCCCCATACCGTAAATAAGACCTGAACCGTCGCCTGCTTCTTTATTTATGATTTTAACAAGATAATCTTTAACTTGGTTAGGGTCGGTAGGGTCTGCAACATTTGCCATAATTTCACGCATTTGCTGAGCAACACGAAGATTTGCACCGCCGTGGCGCGGGCCTTTAAGTGAGCCAAAACCGGCAGAAATAGCAGAGTAAGTATCAGTTCCGCTTGAAGTAAGAACCCTTGTTGAAAAAGTAGAGTTATTACCGCCGCCGTGGTCTGCGTGAAGCATAAGGCAAATATCAAGAAGCCTTGCTTCCTCTTGAGTAAACTGTTTATCAGCCCTGATTTGATTTAAAATATATTCGGCAGTTGATTGTTCCTTTCTGATTGGGTGAAGGAACATAGTTTTATTATAAAAAGTTCTGCGCTTAATTTGATATGCAC
>CAVLCX010000173.1:0-4312 GCA_963661525.1 bacterium | reverse complement strand
GTACGGTACAACACTTCTTGATTAAATTAGGATATTAATACAAAATGTTAATGATATAAAAAAATTAAGGATTAGATATTCGTAAATTAATACGAATATCTAATCCTTTTTTGTCAGTAAAAAAGAAATTAACACTGTAGGGGGCGAACATTGTTCGCCCGATTTTAATGTTAAATTGCTTTGCAGTGAAATTATAAATAGTGATATTCGCCTGCGGCAAGTGAAATTGCGTTGCAAAATGTTATTTTTGGGGAAAAGGAGAAAGGAATGGAGTGTTTATTATAAATTTCAAAGAAATTTATTCAAACACAGAATTTCTTTCGACGCTATGGCTGCTTATTCACAACCTTAAATTTCATACCATTTGATTTCGTTCGATTCAAGGTGCAAATCGAATGATGAGCCGTCGCCGATATAAACTGTTGTATCCTGTGGCTCATAGGTGTTGTTTACTACGCAGTATTTGCCGTTTTTAACATAAGCGTGAACCTCAACATTGTAGTTTGTTGAATACCACTTATGAAGTTCATTTTCGGAATTTGCACTCCAAAGAACAGCTCTGTAAAGCACACGGCTGTTTTCAAAGCTGTACGGAAGACCGCTGATGTATACACCTCTGCCTTTGCCGAATTCCTTGACTGCCATTTGCACTTCTTCAGCATGGCGAACTGCGAATGGCAGTTCGCTTGCGTTTTGAACAAGAACGGTTGTACCGTCAAGTGCAACAATGTTTTTCTTGCCCTCGCCGAAGTCAACATTGCCATTGTTTGTATCAGCTAAAATGAAGTGATTTCTGTGTTCTTCGGTATTATATCTGCGTGTGTTTAAAGTGAAACCGTTTTCCTCTTCAACACCTAAAATATCGTCAAGCTGGAAGAACTTGCCCTGCCAATGATGTGCGCCCGGTTCACCTACACCGATAAATCCGCCGCCGTTATATACAAATTTTTTGATTGCGGTGATGATTTCTTCATCTGCCCAGTATTCACCGCCGCTTTGTGCTGTGTCTGCATCGCCTACATTGATGATAACATCAATATCATCAAGCAGGTTTTTATTTTCTTTTATATCATCAAAGCTGATGAAAGATACATCAAAAGGTGCGCCGCTCAATGCTTCAATAACACCGAAGTATGAATAGTTTTGCCTGTAATAAAGTCCGTGGTGAACCATATGGTTTGACCAAGCTCTCATTTTGCCCCAGCAGTTGAGAACTGTAACTTTTTTCACACAGTAAGGTGTTACACCCTGAATATTATCATAAAGAGTACGAAATTCATTACAAACAGATTTAATGTAATCCACAAAATCAGGGAATTGAAGTGCAAGCTTAAGATAGCCGCCATAGCCGATACGCTGGATAGGACTTCTTAAAATAGCACGCCTTGCTGTTACCCAGTTTACTTTTGCTTCTTTTATAGGGTCGCCACCCTCACAGAAAACATCAGGGAAGAAGTACGGTAAAAATCTGCCCTCTGTGTATTTTACATTTTTAATATCACTGAAAAGACGGAGAGTTGCACCGTTTCCTACACTTCCTACTACTGCATCAAGCCCGATTGATGCAAATTCATCCATAAACGGCTCCATTCCAATCCAATGGTCACCCATAAACATCATAGCTTCCTTGCCGTATTCGTGTACTATGTCAACCATTTCTTTGGCAAGCTTTGCAACCTCACGCCTTTGAAAAGCCTGAAAATCTTTGAATTCTTTTGACGGAATTCGATATGTGTTATTCATATATCCCTGGTCAATAATGAATTCAGGGCGGAATTTATACCCAACCTCTTTTTCAAATTGCTCAAGTATATATGGGCTGACTGAAGCACTGTAACCAAACCAATCAACAAATTTTTCCCTTGCAAGTTCATCAAAAATCAATGTGAACTGGTGGAAGAAAGTTGTAAATCTGACTACATCAACATATTCGTGGCTTTCAAGGAACTTGCGAAGCCTTTTAAGTGAATGTGCTTTTGTTTTCGGCTGGCGAACATCAAATGTAATTTGCGGTTCAACATCCCATTCGTTAACCACTGCGTTATACATATGTACAGGGTCCCACATAATATAAGCTAAAAAGCTGACCGTGTATTCGTGAAACGGTGTTGCGTTATTGATTGTTACATTTCCGTTTTCTTCATCATAATACCAATCGTCAGGGGACACTACTTCGCCCGTAGTTCTGTCAATAACTTCCCACCATCTTGTAATATCATCACGGTTGTTTACTTTAAGCATATCCGGGTAAAGATTATCCATAAGGTGAATGGAAAGTGTGTCACTTACAGCAGTGTGAAATTTAGTCATAATGTACATCTGCTGAATTTCATCAGGATTTGCTTTTGCCCAGGCATTGTCTTTTCTTGTTGTGTAATAAGTGGCATAAACTTTTGCACCTGTGTCGCGAAGTTCCTGCGGAAATTCTGTTCCGTCACAGTCACGAATAGCGTCTGCACCCCATTCATCCATAATTTCAAGGGTTTCTTTAACAACATCCATATCGGTTGGAATTGTTACTCTGCCTTTGCTGTTTGCCATTTTGTGTCCTCCGTTTTATTTTTCTATTTTTATAATTTTGTTGTTTTTCAGCGTCATTTTTCCGTGCATTCTTTTTCTTACAAAAGGAACGCCCGGCCTTACATAAAATGTGTTGTTTGCAACATAAGCATCAGGATTGCTTGCAGGTGTCATTGTACCGCTTAAATCATCAACACTCAAATTGTTTTCAAATGTGTTATGCACTGCTTGTTGCAAGCAAAACATCATACATCCGCCTTCATTAAGCCGTGAATAGTTATATTCATACTTTGTTCCGTCACCCGAATCTGCGTCATATGCCATACCGTCTTGGTTAAGCTTTGTGTCGCATACATCGTTGTATCTTAAAAGTGCATTCTTGCATTTCCAAGGCCAAACGGCAGCCGCTACCTTGCCTGCACGCTTTTGGGGATATTTGTAAATTCTGTCATTCATTTCGGTAGCGCAGGAATCTGCAATATTATGCTCAACAAGCGGGGTTAAAGCATACATAGGTGTTATTGCGTCACCGCCGGCATATTTTACATAATTATTTTTAATAACTATGTTTTCATTTCCGTATTTTTTGAAAGTTTCTTCATCAAGCTCCTTGGCGGCAAAATCCTTGTGGCGATATGAATAACCCACTGCAATGCCCCATCTGCTTACATTTTTTACATAGCAGTTTTTAATTTCTACACCGTCATATCTTGCTACACCGGTTTCTTTTTCATTATCGGGTGTAAACGATGTCATATATATTCCGCCGTTATTCATATGCTTGTTGTAAACATTTCCGTTTACATCGTGAATAAACAAATTATCAAGCTTTATTGAATGGAGCGTACCCCTGTTTTTTGCAACTGCGGCTACGCCGGTTCTGTCCATTTTATCCGGCGCACAGTAGCTTTCCATATCTTTAAATTCTTCCTTGTTTGTAATCTCGATGTTTCTTATAAGTATATTTTCAACATCGTAAAGAAGAATTGATGATGAAACATTGCCCTTGTAAACATGGCCCGAATAGTCAAGTTCACATCCGTAATCCTGATACCAAACGCCTTGACCGTTAGTGTTGATTTTCGGCAAATCACCGTCCTGCCCGTAGGCTGTAATTTCAATTATATCACCGTTTATGTCACCGCAGTTTTTTAAATGTAAAAATTCATTTTCAAAAACAGAGCCTTTTAAAAGAAATACTTTATCGCCCGGTATAAGCTCAATTTCATTGATTTTATTAAGGCTTTTGAATGCGGTGCTTTCGCTCAAACCGTCATTTTCGTCATTGCCGTTAAGCGAGCTTACGAAGTATATTGTTGATTTCTTCATCATACTGCTCCTCTCTTATTTTCTTGTAAATAACGGTTTTTACTTCAAAAAAGAAAAATCTGTCGTTATTATATCTTGTAAATAAATCCTTATTTTGCTTGAAATAAGCTTTCATTTGCTTTCGGCTTATTTCTTTATATGCATAGGCTTTTTTAACATTTTCACATTCGCCCACAAAATCAAGCTTTAATCTTGTAAGTTCATAATCAAGATATGCAGGGTATGAAAAGTGGGTAAGCCCGTATACCGTTTCGTTATTTTCTTTTTGAAGTTTCCTTTTTTCGTTTTCTGCATCGCATCTTTTAATTACTGCCTCCAGGCTGTCATCGTCAATCAGCCCGAGCTTTTTTGAAAATTTAAGACAGGCGAGCGCATACTTTTTTTCTTCATCATCAGTAAAAAGAAAAGGATTCATGGTATTCTCCCTATAATTTTGAAAAGTGAATTTTGTATTATTTACTAT
>CAVLCX010000172.1:0-4322 GCA_963661525.1 bacterium | reverse complement strand
ATTGCATTGTAGATAGAAGCTCTCATACCGCCTACTGTTCTGTGACCTTTAAGGTTAACAAATCCGTTAGCTTCAGCTTCGGCAATAAACTTCTTTTCAAGTTCGTTATCACCGATAACGAAAGGAACATTCATAAGTGAGCGGTCTTCAGGTACAACTGTACCTTTAAATAATTTAGAATTATCAAGGAAATTGTAAAGAATAGAAGCTTTCTTTTCGTTTCTCTCTTTCATCTTTTCAAGTCCGCCGATGTCATTTTTAATCCACTCAAGAACAAGCTTGCAGATGTAAATAGTCCAGCAAGGCGGGGTGTTGTAAAGTGAGTCTGCGTCTGCCTGAACCTTGTAGTTCATCATAACAGGTGTAATATCCCTTGCATTGCCCAAAAGGTCTTCACGAATAATTGCAACTACAAGACCTGCCGGTGCAACATTCTTTTGCGCACCAAAGTAAACCATACCGAACTTGCTGATGTCAAGCGGCTCTGAAAGAGCGCATGATGATACATCGGCAATAAGAACCTTATCACCAACAGGTGGGAGTTCCTTATAAACAGTACCGTAAATAGTATTATTCATACAAATATATACATAGTCTGCATCATCACGAAAGTCTTCAGGCTTTGTTTTAGGAATGTATGTAAATGTTTTATCTGCCGAAGATGCTGCTTCAACAACATCACCGTACTTTTTAGCTTCTGCAAATGCTTTCTTTGCCCACTGGCCTGTAATGATGTAATCTGCTTTGTTGCTGCCGTTCATAAAGTTAAGCGGTATAGCTGAAAACTGTGCAGATGCACCGCCCTGAAGGAATAATACCTTGTAATTATCAGGAACATTGTAAAGCTCACGCATAAGAGCTTCTGCATCTTTAATGATTTTATCAAATACTTTTGAGCGGTGGCTCATTTCCATTACTGATTGGCCGCTGCCCTGATAGTCCATCATTTCATCTGCTGCTTGCTTTAACACTTTTTCAGGAAGTGTTGACGGACCTGCACTAAAATTATAAACTCTTGCCATAATTGGTTTCCTCTCTTATATAAAAAATTGATTTTGTTTAAAACCTGTATCACCTATTATACTATTGTTTAACTTTTTGTCAATGATTGTATGCAATTTTCGTGAATATACACAAATAATTGATAAAAAAATCACAATATTGTCGATATTAAGCGAAATATTATGCTTGATAGTATATAGAATTGATATTTTTTGATTACACACCACAAAAATAGTTATGTGGTTTTTATTTTACTTATGCTAATTGCAAATGAAGAAATTACAATACAGTTTCAAATTTTAATTATTATAATTTAACACTTGACTTTTTATTATACATATTATATAATCTTTACACCGCATATTATGGGCAAGCAAGAAATACTCGGTATTCGCCTATTGTAGCGAGACTTGAAAAGGAGATTTATAGACTATGTACGCTGTTATTGTTACAGGTGGTAAGCAGTACAAGGTTAGCGAAGGTGATGTTCTTTACATCGAAAAGCTTGATGCTCAGGCTGATGAAAAAGTAACATTCGATTCAGTTCTTGCAATCGGTGCTGATGATAGCTTCAAGGCAGGCAAGGATTGTGCTAAAGCTACTGTTGATGCTACTGTTCTTAAGAATGGCAAGGGTAAGAAGATTACTGTATTTACTTACAAGCCAAAGAAGGACGAAAAACGCAAGAAGGGTCATCGTCAGCCATACACAAAGGTTGAGATTACCAAGATTAATGCGTAATGATTAATGTTGAATTTTTCAGCGGAATTAACGGCTTGTGCGGCTTTGAAGCAACGGGGCATTCAATGAGTGCCGACTCTGGAGAGGACATTATTTGTGCTTTTGTTTCGAGTGCTTGCTTAATGGCAGCAAATACCGTGACGGAAATTGTCGGTCTTGATTGCGACGCTCAGTCGGATGACGGATATTTGAAACTGATGATTCTCGAAAATTCCGCAAAGGCTCAGGACGTGCTTAAGGGCTTAAGGCTTCATTTAACGGAACTTGCCAAGCAGTATCCTGAAAACATAAAAGTGATTTATCGGAGGTGTAATAATGCTTAAATTAGATTTACAGCTTTTCGCTCATAAGAAAGGTATGGGTTCTACAAAGAACGGCAGAGATTCAGAATCAAAGCGTCTTGGCGCAAAGAGAGCTGACGGCCAGTTTGTTCTTGCAGGCAATATCCTTTACCGTCAGAGAGGAACACACATTCATCCGGGCAATAACGTTGGTATCGGTAAGGACGACACTCTTTTCGCTCTTGTTGATGGCACCGTTAAGTTTGAAAGAATGGGTAAGGACAGAAAGATGGTTTCTGTTTATCCTGTTGAGCAGTAATTTAAGATTTACAAAACCCCACAGAATTCTGTGGGGTTTATTTTTTGAAAAATAAAAGGCAACTATCGTTTGAAATTCGATAGTTGCCTTTTGTGATTACATCATATCTGCAAGTGCATCTGAAAATTCAGTCGGATTTTCCAAATCAAGCCCTGCAATAAGCCTTGCCGATGAATAAAGAAGATTTGTATATTTCTTTAAGTTATCATCACTTGCACCTTTAAGCTTATCCACAATCGGATGTTCGGCATTGATTTCAAGCACAAGCTGTGCTTTTACACCTTGGTTTGCACCCGGCATTGAGTTCAAAACTTTTTCCATTTCAAGTGATACATAACCTTCTGCTGAAAGGCAAACAGGGTGTGAACCGAGTTTGTTTGTAAGTTTTACGGCTGTAACCTTACCGTCAAGTGCGTCTTTCATTTTATCAAGAAGTTCTTTTGCATCTTCATTTTTCTTGGTGATAGCTTCTTTTTCAGCATCACTGCTTAAGTCTAAATCGTCTTTGCAAATGTTTACAAAGTGCTTTCCGTCATATTCCATAAGCATTTGAATTGCGAATTCATCAACTTCATCTGTGAAGTAAAGTACTTCATAGCCTTTTTCTTTAACAGTTTCAATTTGAGGCAGGAGAGCTATTTTTTGTGCATTTTCACCGCAGGCATAATAAATGTCATTTTGCGAGTCAGCCATTCTGCCTACATATTCTTTAAGCGTAGTCGGCTTATCATCGGCAGAAGTTTCAAATAAAAGCAAATCTTTAAGTCCGTCTTTTTCCATACCGTAATTTGCATATACACCGTATTTTAACTGTAAGCCGAATGTTTTAAAGAATTTTTCGTATTTTTCTCTGTCATTTTTGAGCATTTTTGTAAGCTCGTTTTTGATTTTTTTATCAATTGCTTTTGCAATGATTTTGAGCTGATGGTCGTGCTGAAGCATTTCACGGCTGATGTTAAGGCTTAAATCTGCGCTGTCAACAAGGCCTTTTACAAAGCTGAAATAGTCAGGCAAAAGGTCGGCACACTTGTCCATAATAAGTACACCGTTTGAATAAAGCTGTAAGCCTTTTTCATATTCCTTTGAATAAAAATCATACGGTGGGTTTTCAGGAATGTAGAGGAGTGCGTCAAATGTAGCTTGACCCTCGGTTTTGGTGTGAATTACATGGAGCGGGTCGCTGTAATCCATAAATTTTTGCTTGTAAAATTCATTGTACTCTTCAGGCTTGATTTCGCTCTTATTCTTCCTCCAAAGCGGAACCATTGAGTTAAGTGTTTCTTCGCTTACTTCTGTGGTGTATTCGCCCTCTTTATCAGGGTTTGGAACTTGGTGGCTCATTTCCATTACGATAGGGTAGCGAATATAATCTGAATATTTCTTGACAAGTTCGTTTATTGTATACTGTTCAAGATATTTTGTGTAATCTTCATTTTCGGTATCTTCTTTTACATAGAGCGTAATTTCTGTGCCGGCATTTTCCTTTTCGCATTCTTCAATGGTGTATCCGTCCGCACCGCTTGAAACCCATTTGTGTGCAACATCTTCGCCGAATGCTTTTGAAATTACTTCAACCTTATCGGCAACCATAAATGATGAATAAAAGCCAACACCGAACTGACCGATTACAGAAATATCATCAGCTTTTTCATTATCGGCATTTTCTTTTTTGAAGTTGAAAGAGCCGCTTTTTGCAATAGTACCAAGGTTGTTTTCAAGTTCCTCGGCTGTCATACCGATACCGTTATCGGTAATCTTAATTGTTCTGCTTTCTTTATCCAAATCAATGTGAATTTTGAAATCTTCTCTTGCAAGTTTTACGCTGTCATCTGTAAGAGATTTGAAATACAGCTTGTCTATCGCGTCGCTGGCATTTGAAATAAGCTCACGCAAAAATATTTCTTTGTGAGTGTAAATGGAATTTATCATCATATCAAGCAGCTTTTTAGACTCTGCTTTAAATTGCTTTTTTCTCATAT
>CAVLCX010000171.1:0-4340 GCA_963661525.1 bacterium | reverse complement strand
ATAAAAGAAACAGTGTCAAGAATAAACTGACTTCGTGAATACACATCGTCATACATTTTCTTGCCTTCAACTTTTCTCATATCAATAAACTTTTCAACAGCTTCATTTGCAACTGTTTTAACAAGATGCCAAATTTTTTCTTCATCTTCCTCTGATTTTCTGACAATCAATACATCCGGAAAACGCGCAATTGTAGTCGCACCGAAATCTTCTTTTAAATCATAATTAGTTGAAATTTCTTTAAGTGCTTTTACATATGCATTGGCAAGAGTATTATTTACAACAACATCGGCACTTTCTGTATTAAGTGCTTCAATGCCGACATAACATTCAATCTTACCCCTTGCAACTTTGGAGTTTATAAAAGACTTAATTTTATCATCAATAAAGCCATATTGCCTCGGGCAGCGGCACGAAAATTCAAAGTATCTGTGATTAACGGATTTAAGCTCAACCGTAATCATATAACCGTCAATTTCTCTGCTTGCTCTGCCGAAACCGGTCATAGATTTAACCATATCAATTACCTCGACACATAATTTTAAATTATATTATAAGTAGTTTAAATATATAAGTCAACGCTTTGTTAATATATTGTTTACAATTTTAACACATTATTTACAAGTAAGAAAACACCGTCTTTTGACGGTGTTTTCTTACATATACATATTATCAATATTTTGAATGGCAAGTGTAGTTAACTTTTCCTTTAACACTTCTTTTCAAAGTAAAGTTATTGCCTTTTTGCGTTACATTTAAGCTTACTTTTTTAGGCTTTGCCTTTTGGCAAGTGTAAAAAGTACAAGTGATTTTACCGCCCTTAACAGTCATTTCAACTTTAATGGCGTATTTAGTATTATTTTTCCACCTAAAGTTTTGTACATTGCCTGATATTGCCGCATCCCTACCAAGAGGAACATATGAAACTCTTTGGCTGTGTTGGTGGCGTTCAACAATTTGAACATTTGCAAGCAAAGCTGTATTAAATGCGGTTGAAGCAACTTGGCAAATACCTCCTGCAAGACCCATTGCCACACCGTCACCGCCTGTAAACACGTGTGCTTTTTTATAACCCTTTGCACTTGTTCTTGAACCTACAACTTTGTTAAAATCAAATGTTTCGCCCGGCTGAATAATTGTACCGTTAATTTTTTTGGAGGCAATCTTCAAATTAGTTGTTCTATCCTTATTATTCACATAATATGAATAATAGGTTGAATAAACATTTGAAAAATAAGAGCTGAGCATTGTACTTCTGTCACCATAAAGCTTTTCACCGTTATTGACAGAATATGCTCTTACTTTCACATAATACTTTTTGCCCTTTTTAAGCTTTTTGATAGCTTTTTTAGTTGTATTTGAATTTTTGATTTGTACAGTTTTTAAGCCTTTTTTGAACTTACTGTCGGTTGTATAAATAATTTCATAACCTGTGCAATTAAGCTTTTTCCATTCAACATTAAGTGTTGAATTTTCCAAAGTTACAGAAGTAAGCTGTGCTTTAGCCGGCTTTATAAATACCGATACTACATCACTTTGCTCACCGAAATATTTATCACCGTCAATAGTTTTATAAGCTTTAACTATATATGAATGTAAAGCTGAATTTTGAAGTTTTGTAAACTGATAAGATGTGCTGTCGGCAGAAGCGAAAACCGCATGAACAAAGCTGTTCTTGTTAGCATCATACTTTAATATTTCGTAACCTGAAACTTTATCAACTTTATCCCAACTTACTGTTGCTGTTGCAGCAGAATTTTTTGTAATTGAAACAGAGTTAACTTTCTGCGGTGAAATTATAAATGTTTTCGACACACTTCCTGCAAAATTTCCTATACCGGTAATTTTAACGGTTGCTCTGCCCGGTGCATCGTTTTTAGAATAAGAAACCTTATAATCAACATCCTGCACCAATGTTTGATAATTATATGAAACATACATAACAGGATGAACAGCACTGCCGTAATATACAAGTGAAGTTTTATCAAATGTGACAGATAAATTTTTACTGTTAAGAGTTATTGGCTTTATTGTATATTCCTTTGTAACAGAGCCGGTATATGAATTTATACCGGTAACGGTAACTTTAGCTGTTCCGGCAACAACGAAATCCGAATATGTCAGCAAATAATCAACATTTTCACTAAGCAAAATTCCGTTATAATAAACAGAAACAGCCGGCGTTTTAGGTGTACCGTCATACACATAATTTTGTTCAGAAATTGAAATAACCGTATTTGCATCATTTAAAGCAGTAACATCTTGCGCATATGCATTAAATGCAAAACCCACGCAAACCACTGCAAAAAGCAATGAAGAAATAACGCTCAAACTTTTTTTCATAATTACACTCCTATTTACTTTGTCCGTAATATGCATTTTTACCATGCTTTCTTTGGTAATGCTTATCAAGTAAATATTGCTCAATTCCGATATTTGAATCATTATCAAGTGAAGCAATTTGCTCTGTTTGATAAGCCATTTTTGATACTTCTTCAAGAATTAAAGCATTTTCAACAGCTTTAAAAGGATTTTTACCCCAAGTAAAAGGCCCATGCCTATGAATTAAAACAGCAGGGCATTCTTCAGGTTTAATTCCCCTTTGCTCAAATTCTTCCACAATAACTTTACCTGTATTAAGTTCATATTCACCCTTTACTTCTTCCTCACTTAAACCTCTGGCACACGGAATTGCGAAGTTTGCAAAATCGGCATGAGTTGTACCGTAAGCTTTTACATCTCTGCCTGCCTGCGCCCATGAACAAGCCCATGGTGAATGGGTGTGTACAACTGCGCCGATATTATCAAAATTTCTATAAAGTTCAAGATGAGTAGGAGTATCGGAAGACGGATTTAAGTCACCTTCAACTTTATTACCGTCTAAATCCATTACTACCATATCCGATGCCTTCATATCATCATATGGTACACCGGAAGGTTTTATTACAAATAATCCTTTATTTCTGTCTATACCCGAAACATTACCCCAGGTAAGCACTACAAGACCGTATTTAACAAGCTGAAGATTAGCTTCAAAAACCTGCTCTTTAAGTTCTTCTAACATTATAAATCCCCTTACATACCGAGCTTATATGCAACATCGTTGTAGAAAAGTTCTTTTTTAAATTCGTTAATTTCTGTATCCTTGTTAATATGAATAAACTCAATACCCATAATTTCTGCAAAATCCCTCATATGCTCTGCTGTAAGAGTATATGAAAGCACAGAGTGGTGAGCACCGCCGGCATAAATCCAAGCTTCAGCAGAAGTTTGAAGGCAAGGAAGCGGCTTCCAAAGAACACCTGCAACCGGAAGTTTAGGCATATCGTTAACCTGTTCTTTACACTCTACATCATTAACTATCATCCTGAACCTGTCACCCATATCAACAAGAGTTACAACAATTGCATCACCTGTTTGCGCTTTAAACACAAGTCGTGCAGGGTCTTCCCTGTCACCTATACCAAGCGGATGAACTTGAATCTTTGGCTTTTCGGCAGCAACACTTGGGCAAACTTCAAGCATATGTGAACCAAGAAGCATTTCATTACCCGGTTCAAAATGATATGTGTAGTCCTCCATAAATGCAGTACCGCCGTTCATACTCTCTGCCATAAGCTTCATGATTCTTGTCATTGCGGCAACTTTCCAGTCACCCTCTGCACCAAAGCCATATCCCTGGCGCATTAAATCCTGCGCAGCAAGTCCCGGAAGCTGACGAAGTTCCTGCAAGTCTTCAAAATTAGTATGAAATGCACCGAAACCGTTTTCATCAAGGAATTTTTTAATTGCTACTTCTTCCCTTGCCTGATAGCGCACTGAATCAATATTTTCTGTATCAAAATCATAATTTTTCTTATACTCATCCATTTGAGCGTCAATTTCATCTTCGCTTACAGCGTTAACATATTTGATAATGTCACCGACACCGTAATGGTCTACCTGCCATCCGAGTTTAATTTGAGCCTCGATTTTATCACCGTCGGTAACTGCAACATTTCTCATATTATCAGAAATACGAAGTACGCGAAGCTTTCTTGATTCATTTGCACCGACTGCCGCTCTCATCCAAATACCCATTTTGTTTTGGAAAATTTCATCCTTCCAATAACCTGCAATAACCTTAACTTTTTTTCTCATTCTTGAGTGGATGTAACCGTGTTCTCTGTCACCGTGAGCTGACTGGTTAAGATTCATAAAGTCCATATCAATTGAATCCCAAGGAATGTCACGGTTATATTGAGTGTTAACATGAAGATAAGGCTTATTAAGTGCGTTAAGCCCTGCTATCCACATTTTTGACGGAGAAAATGTATGCATCCAAGTAATAATACCTGCAC
>CAVLCX010000170.1:0-4403 GCA_963661525.1 bacterium | reverse complement strand
CATAAACACTGGTTAAATGAAGATGTTGATGGTTGGAATAATATGAAAGCCGATTTTTTTGATCAAGACCTTCGTGATGCAGACCTTAGTGATGCAGACCTTCGTGGTGCAAACCTTTGTGGTGCAAACCTTAGTGGTGCAGACCTTAGTTGTGCAGACCTTAGTTGTGCAAGCCTTCGTTATGCAGACCTTAGTGATGCAGACCTTCGTGATGCAAACATTCGTTATGCAAACCTTCGTGGTGCAAGCCTTCGTGATGCAAACCTTCGTTATGCAGACCTTTGTGGTGCAGACCTTTGTGATGCAGAACTTTCAGGCACAAAAAACATGAACATTCCAATGGCTTGTCCTGAAGAATGTTCATTTATTGGTTTTAAAAAAGCCGCAAATGCATATAAAGCCTACATTGTAAAGCTTGAAATTTTAGCGGATGCTCTTAGAAGTTCAGCCACAAGTAGAAAATGCCGTTGCAATAAGGCAAAAGTTTTAGAAATTCAAAACATAAACGGTTCGAAAGCTAATATTGATGTTGTTCATAGTACATACAACCCATCGTTTCAGTATAAAACAGGTCAAATAGTTGAAGAACCTAAATTTGACAATAATCGTTTTAATGAATGTTCTAAAGGTATTCATTTCTTTATTAATCGTCAAGAAGCAGTTGATTATTAGTCGTATATAACGACAGGAGGTAGTTTTATGAATCAAAATACAAATTTAGGAGGAATTTTATCATGGCAGAACAATTAAATCCTAACAAGAAAAAAGTTGTTATTGTAGAAGCATCGTATATACACGAACCGGTAGTAGGTCAAAGTGTTATATTTTGTAATGCTAATACTTGTGAGATAATTAAGACTTCAAAAGTTGTCGATATTATTCGCTTTGACAAAGCTCATTGTTGTGTGATGTTTGAAACCAAAAATTCAATTTATCAAATTACATATCGTTTGTGTTTGTAAAAAACAATTTGGAGGTAACTATGACTGAAATTCAAAAAGTACAACAGCTTCTTGAAAAAGAATTTGGACCAAATTGGCGCATAATTGCTGCTCAACTTGGTACAGAAGACTTAACAAGAAGGGTTGGAAAAGAATTAACATCATTTATGGCATTTCCTGAACGAGGTAATGAAGGTTCAAACAAATACCGTGGCAACTGTTCACCAAAGGTTGTAGAAGCTATCTTAAAATATGTTCTTGATACAAAGAAATATTATGGCAAAGATATAAGTAATTTTAAATTGCTTGACCCGATGTCGGGTAGTGGTACTTCCGGTGAGGTTGCAGATAAATACGGTATTAAATCGGTTCTTTATGACCTTAATCCTAACCCAAATAGGGGAAAGGGCAATTGGAATGCACTTAAAGATGATGTTGAAGACTCGGCAGATTTGATATTCTGGCATCCACCTTATGATGCCATTATCAAATACAGCGGTAATATGTGGGGAAAACCACATCCGGACGATTTATCTCGTTGCGATAGTTATGAAGAGTTCTGTGACAAAATGAATCTTGTCGTAAGAAAACTCTTTACGGCACTTCGTAATGACGGTCGTTTAGCTATTCTTGTAGGAGATATTCGTGAACGAGACAGAGGCGGTTTTCACTCGATGCAGAAAGATTTGATGCGTATGGGCGAATTTGAGTCCTTTATCGTTAAGGGGCAATTTAACTGTGTTTCTGACACGAGAACCTACAAGAAACCTTTTATCCCTGTTGTAACAGAGTATATGTTAGTTTATCACAAAGATAATCCTATCATAGTACCTGTTAGTTGGGTCAAAAACAACAAATTTAGCATATTGGAAAAAGATTATATCGGTTTAACTTGGAATCATCTTGTACGCTCTGTTATTGAGTATATGGGCGGTCAAGCTAAGTTATCGGATATAGCCGATATGTTAAAAGAACACCCCAAAGCAAAGAAAAACACTCATTACCGTGAGCGTATTCGTGCTACTGTTTATGAACATAGTTCGGATTACATTAACAAGGGTAATGGTGTTTATGCTTTGGTTTATTAACAATCAACATATAAGAAAGGATAACTTCATTATGAGTTATAAAAACGGAAAGAAAATTGTTATTGAAAAAGAAAAAGCTAAAAATCTTGGCTATGAAATTGAAATTCATTAATCAAATTTAGGAGGACTATAAAATGTCAAAGTTTTATAAAGTGAAAATTGAAGAAAAATTCAGCCGCAATGTTATTGTCAAAGCAGACAGTAGTGATGAGGCTGATGAAATAATCAGTGACCTTTGTAATGATGGAATTATTGATTTAAACGGTTGTGATTTTGATTCAAGAGAATGGTTCATCTCTGATGCAGAAAAAGCATTAGATGGAAGTGAACCTGAGTTAAAATCAAAAGAACTGTATAATTGTTCTGGTTATCTAAACCCTGATGATTACATATTTACAAACGGCATTCGAGTAAATGCTTTACAAAAACACTTATGTCAAAAATATGTTTGCTCTGTATGCTCTCCTTTTGCAGATATGATTTTCAAAGTTATTTCAAAAATTGCATCAGATGATTTTACTCATACAAAGGATGAAAGGTTTTTTGCTTTGTGTGAATTACTTCCTAATGTATCATATGAGGAAATTTTACCTTTTATGGCTGAAAATGAAGTAACTGAAAGTGTTCTTAAACAATACGGAGGTCAATTCAATGAGTAAATACAAAATTAAAGCAAAGTGTACTTCTTATTACTATGGTTATCCACAGGCAAGAAGCTCGATAGTGTTAAAAGGTAATTATTTTACTGCCAAAGTGGAATGGTATGGTAATCAAGGATTTGATTCTATTGTTGTTAAGCCTGTATCTAACAAATGCAATGGCTACTTTTGGGAATTGAATGCATTTATGAAAGCTTTTTATGATTCATCAGAAAAGGTTCAATGCAAATTAAGAGAACTGAAAGAACAACAAGAAATTACTTTGGAGGTATAAATAATATGTTACTT
Source organism: bacterium (assembly GCA_963661525.1). Taxonomy (GTDB): domain Bacteria; phylum Bacillota; class Clostridia; order Oscillospirales; family Acutalibacteraceae; genus Eubacterium_R. The sequence goes on along the minus strand of CAVLCX010000170.1, from coordinate 1,427 downwards.
AAAAAGAATCAGGTAATATCTATTTCGGGCGATAGTAAAGAACTTGGTATTGAGGATTACAATGTACGAGTTAATACATTTGCTACGGTTCTCGAAAACCAAGTTAATAACTATCAAAAGAAAATACTTGTTACCCTTAATAACATTGACGGTGATTCAAATGTTTGCACAAGAGTATTCATTAAAAAGACTGCTCCTTTGCCAAAATATTTTGATGAACCAATCAATAAATCAATGCAAAATATTATTAATTCCAAAAGACCGGATAAGCATATTGAAAAACTTGCAGGACTATTAGCAATGTTCTTCGGTTTAAATTCAAATAATTATAGGTTGTATGGACCTTTCGGAATACTTGGTTATTATTCAATTTCCTTAAGATTCAATGACAATAAATTATTCCATTTGGATTTAATTTGTGAAGACAATTGGTTTTATTATCGCGATAAGTTCACTAAGAAAATAGTCGGTGATAATACCGGTAATACATTAACTGAACTTAACCTGATGAATTATTATTGGAAACCGTTACCGAAAAAATTCGAAAAAATCATTGATATTATCAATGAGCAAAACGATGAAATGAAAAAGTATTTAACATGGGATGAATTAACCCCGGAACAGAAACAAGTTGCAATAAATCAATATGTTTATATTCGTGAGGAGGAAGAAAATAGAGGTTGGAACGATATTTTATCTAATCCTGATTACGATGAACCTATTGATTGGAGCAATGTTAAATCTTGCAAATTTAAGCATGATACAGAAAATAATACTATTTTTGTAATTATTTAATTAGGAGGATTTAGTATGAAAATTATATTATTAAACGACATTGATAGTCACAAAACAGACGCAGTGTTTTGTGTACCAGATGAAGTTTCATCTAACGATGTTGATTCTTATATTGAAAATTGTAGAAATATTGCCGAAAGATTTGGCGTTTCTATGTGTGGAATCTACAATACTGAGATTTTCAAAAATCTTGAAGATATTGAAAATTTACACAGTCAAATTAGTACCGGCTTTGATTGTGTTGGTACAATTTGTGTAGATGCAGGTTTAGCAGGTTTCTTTGAAAACAAGCCTGATTTCACAAATGATGAATGGTCACATTTTTGTGACTTGACTTTTGGCAATGAAACCGACAATGATTTTAAAGTCATTGATAATTGTGCTTATGTTAAAAACGGCAGCAATTACAAATGTTTCTTTACCTCATCCGGTGAAGGTGACGGTAATTATCATGTTAATGTTCTAAAAAATAAAAACAGTGAAATTGTTGCTATCAACATTGAATTTATATGAGGGAGCAAAAATGAGTGAAGAATTAAAAAATATAAAAAATCTATTGAAAACTTTGTATGATTGTTCTAATACAACTGCAGCAAAAGATTATAACAGAGGAATTACTGATTGTATTAGAG
>CAVLCX010000169.1:0-4406 GCA_963661525.1 bacterium | reverse complement strand
ATAATAAGGCGATTGAAATTAGATAAATCGCTTGAAGAAGAACTTATTTATACTTTAAATACCGATTATGATAAAATAGAGAAGCTTTGCGAGGTCATTTTTAAAAATCGTAATTGCTTAGAGAACGAATCTGATATTATTCGCCTTGCTGTTATTGTAGGTTGTTTGAAAAAAACAAAAGAATATTATAAACGCTTAAATATCAGCGAAGATATATTTTATGATACGATGACTGATATTCGTATTTGGTGCGAAAATAATAATAACAAAGGTTTGCAAAATTATCGTTGGCTGACAACTCATATAAATGCCGAGATTTTTAAAATAGGCAGATTGCAGTTTCAGCTATACTGTTGTGATGATGAGTTGCTTGATTACAGCCGATTGCCGTTTGAGCAAGGAGAAAATGTAATATATATTCATATTCCACAGGGAGAAAGATTGATTTATACTGATTGCATTGAATCAATAGCTATGGCAAAAGGATTTTTTAAATTACATTTTCCCGATTACAAATATAAATATTTCTTTTGTGAAAGCTGGTTATTGTATCAGAATAATTCGGAATTTATGCAGCCTGACAGTAATATAATTAAATTCGCAAACTTATTTGATATTGCGTATTCAAATTATGATGATAAGCAAGCCATTGAGAGAATTTTTGGCAAAAGAAAACAAAATATAAATGATTATCCTGAAAACACTTCGCTCCAAATAGCTGCTAAAAAATATTTGAAAAACAAAAACAAACTCGGAATGGGAATAGGAACAATATCTATATAAAAAGCAGAGCATCCATTTAAATAGATGCTCTGCTTTTTTTAGAAAGTTACTGTTTGAACTTCGCCGTTATTTTCTCTTGATTCATCTGCAAGATAAACAGAAAGATGACCTGCAACGCTGTCGAAAATTGAAGTGCAGGCAAGGCTCGGTTTTTCGCCTCTTACAAAATTTATAAAATCTTCTGCAAGCCTTTCGTCGCCACCACCGTGACCACCGTAAGCACCTACCATATCGCCGTTTACATTAAGGTCAACTTCTTCAATCCTGCATTCGCCGCCCCGTGCGTCGGGTGACGGGTCAATAGTGGAAACATAGAACTTTGACTCTTCAAAGTTACCGTAAATTTCACCTTTTGTACCGATAATATGTATTCTTCTCATAGGCTCGGAAGTGCCACCAACCATATTATGTGTACCTGTTGCACCATTTGCAAAATTTACAAGTACACTTTGATGGTCAACAACATTGTTATCGCATTTATAAATGCATCTTGCATAAGGGCTGTCGCTTTTCATAAGTGCAATTTTATCTTCAATAGTTGGGTTTTCAATATCTTCAAGTGCATCCCAAACATAAAATGCCCATCTGTCAGGATGGTCAATATATAATCTCTTTGTAGAATAAACACAGGAGTCAACAAGTGGGCAATCCTTCATACAAATTGTACCTGCACCTTTTGGAGCATTCTCGGGTTTGAATTGAAATTTTCCACCGAATGATGAAATTTGTGTAGGTTTGGTATCGCTCATCATCCACATCATTATATCCATATCGTGGCAGCATTTTTGCAAAAGCATTGTTGTGTGGCTTTTGTTTGAATTAGCCCATTTTCCTCTTACGAACGAAGTCGAAAGATGGTGATACGATACATGCTCACAAGTTTGAATATTGATTATATCTCCGATTTCACCGTTTGCAATACGCTCCTTAATTGAATAATAAAACGGAGTGTATCTGAGGACATGGCAAATCATAACCTTAGAGTTATTCTTTCTTGCACATTCCACAAGCTCTCTCATTTCCTTTTCGTTGACTGCAAAAGGTTTTTCAAGCAGCATATCATAGCCGAGATTTAAAAACGGAACAGAGGTCTCAAGGTGCTGTTCATCCATTGTGCCGTTAATAATTGCATCTGCAAGTCTGCCTTTTTGTGCAAGCTCATCTGCATTTTCAAAGCACATATCTTTTGAAAAGCCGAATTTTTCCATACATTGTTTTCTTCTTACGGGATTAGGGTCTGCAACTCCTACAATTTTTAGCGATTCGGGATTTGTTAAAGCAAGATTTGCATAAATAAGTGCTCTGTGACCCGCACCTACAATTATTGCCGTTATCGGTTCGTTTTTCATAACTGTAACCTCTCTTGATTTTTGTTAGAAACATTATATGGCTGTGTGTTTTGAATGTCAAGAATAAAATGTAAATAATCAAACTTATTTTAAACTAAATAAAAATAATATAAATATAATGGTATTGAATAGTTATTGTTGTCAGAAGCAGCTAATCAAAAAATATAATAACCACTTTGCAATTTATACAAAAGCCAAAAGGGAGAGACTTCCTTACGAAGACTCTCTCTTTGTTCACTCCTGTTTTTTTTGACGGAAAATTTGCTTGTTTGATTTAAAACGGTCAAAATAGTGCAAAATGCTGTGCAAAAATGCCCCAAATCACAAATAATTAAGGCCGAAATGAGCAAAACGCCGAAAATATATGAAGCATATTGACTGAAAATGAGAGAGTTGCTATACTTAAGGTGCAATGAGAAGTTAACTTTCAGCACTAAGGAGATTAAGCATGCTAAGTCAAGACAGACAGTCGTTAATTCTTGATATTATCAAGGAGCAAGGTTCAATCACGGTTACAAGGCTTACAGAAATATTGGAAACAAGTGAGTCAACTGTAAGGCGAGATTTATCATATCTTGCAAATAAAGGAAAAATAAACAAGGTTCACGGCGGTGCAACAGCAATAAGCCAAGAATTTATTAAACTTGAAGATAATATTGAGGAGAAATTGACAAAAAATACTGATGAAAAATCAAAAATTGCACAGTATGCGGCATCACAGGTTCAAGATGACGATTTTGTATTTGTAGATGCGGGAACAACAACGCTTTTGATGACAACATTTATTAAAAATTCAAAAGCAACATTTGTTACCAATGGTATTGACCATGCAAAACAGCTTGCAAAAAACGGATGTAATGTAATTGTATTAGGCGGAAAGCTTAAGCAGTCAACAGAAGCTATCATCGGTTTGGTGGCTGCAAAAAATTTACAAAACTATTCATTTACAAAAGCGTTTATCGGTGCTAACGGTATCAGCGAAAAGCAGGGTTACACCACACCCGATACCGAAGAGGCAATGCTTAAAGCAGTTACAATTGAAAAAAGCTTTGTAACTTATGTTTTAGCCGATTCTTCAAAATTTGATAAAGTTTCGGCAGTGAGTTTCGGCTCAATAGATTGTGCCTGCATAGTAACCGATAAATGCCCAAATGCAAAGCTAAAAAAACTGACAGTAATAAAAGAGGTGTTGTAGCTTGATTTACACAGTAACTTTTAATCCGGCGCTCGATTATGTTATGAATCTTAAAGAGTTGCAATATAAGGATATTAACCGTACCGAAAGCGAACAGCTTTATTACGGCGGTAAAGGAATAAATGTTTCCGTTATCCTTTCAAGGCTAGGGGTTGATAATATTGCGCTTGGATTTCTTGCAGGTTTTTCCGGCAGGCAGATTGAAGAAATGCTTAATGCAGAAAGTATAAATAATGATTTTGTATATTTGAAAAAAGGATATACAAGAATAAATGTTAAAATCAAAGCAGATGAAGATTATGACATAAATGCGCAAGGCCCTGATATTGAAGCAGACGAAATCAATGCACTTTTTGATAAACTTGAAAAGCTTAAAAGCGGTGATTTTCTTGTTTTGGCAGGTTCTATTCCAAATTCGCTTCCAAACGATATTTATGAAGAAATACTTGCAAAGCTTCAAAATAAAGGAATTAACTTTGCTGTTGATGCAACAGGTGATTTGCTTTTAAATGTTTTAAAATATAAACCTTTTTTAATTAAACCGAATCATCACGAACTCGGCGATATTTTCGGTGTTGAAGTCAAAAGCGAAGATGAAATTGCACATTATGCAAGAAAGCTTCAGGAAATGGGTGCAAGAAATGTGCTTGTTTCCCGTTCAAAAGACGGTGCAACGCTTGTTGATGAAAACGGAGAGGTTCATTCAATGGGAAATGTGCCGGGCAAGGTTATAAATCCGGTAGGTTGCGGGGATTCAATGGTAGCAGGTTTTGTTGCCGGATATTCAAAAACCCACGATTACCAATATGCACTTAAGCTTGGCTCGGCTTGCGGCAATGCTACAGCGTTTTGCTCAGGCCTTGCAGATAAAGCTACGATTGATAAAATGCTGAAAAGCGAATATTTAAAATAATTTTGAAAAGGGGTAATACTTATGAAAATCATTGATTTACTTAAGAAAGATGCAATTGAGCTAAACACATCTGTTGCCTCAAAAAGTGATGCAATAGATAAGCTTGTTGCACTTCACGAAAAGGCAGGCAATCTTGTTGATGTAAATGCATATAAAGATGCAATAC
>CAVLCX010000168.1:0-4433 GCA_963661525.1 bacterium | reverse complement strand
GGGTAGAGAGGATATACTTAAAGTTCATTCTCGTAACAAACCGCTCGGCCCTGATGTTGACCTTAAGGAAATTGCAAAGGATACAATCGGATTTACAGGTGCAGACCTTGAAAATCTTCTTAACGAAGCTGCTCTTCTTGCTGTAAGAAGAAAGAAAAAAGCACTTACTATGGATGAAATTTCAGACGCAACTTCACGAGTTGAAATGGGTACTGAAAAGAAATCACATAAATATTCCGAAAAAGCCAAGAAGCTTACAGCTTATCACGAAGCAGGTCATGCTGTTTCATCATTTTATATTGAAGACCATGACCCTGTTAAAGAAATTTCAATTATTCCGCGCGGAATGGGTGCGGGCGGTTATACTTGGTATACACCTCAAGAAGAAAATTATAATTCAAAAGCAGATATGCTTAATGATTTGATTTCGCTTCTCGGTGGTCGTGTGGCTGAAGCTCTTTCCCTTAATGATATTTCAACCGGTGCTTCAAATGACCTTCAGCGTGCAACATCAATATGTCGCGATATGGTATCAAAATACGGTATGAGTGATGAACTCGGCCCTGTTGTTTACAGTGATGATAATAACGAAGTATTCCTTGGTAAAGATTACGGCCATGTAAATAATTACAGTGAGGCTACATCTGCTAAAATTGATGCTCAAATTGAAAAGATGATGCGTAATGCTTATTCACAAACCGAAGAAATACTCAAAACTCACTATGACAAGCTTGAACTTGTTGCCGAAACACTTATTAAAAATGAAAAAATATCCGGTGACGAATTCAAACAGCTTATGGAAAACGGTTTTATCGCAAGTGACAAGCCTGATGACACAGCAGAAGAAATTACTGATGAAAATAAATCTGAAAATGAAACAGAATCTTCTTCAAATGATGAAAACTAAATAATTATTGAAAAGAGTGACAGTACAAGTATTGTCACTCTTTTTTACTGATTCTTGACTTTTATACAAGATATAGTATATAATAGTATCAATTTTGAACTTCGACTTGGAGGGATAGTATTGGCAAAAAAGCAAGAATATGGCAATGAAAGCATAAAATCATTAAAAGGTGCAGACAGAGTAAGAAAAAGGCCGGCCGTTATTTTCGGCTCTGACGGATTAGAGGGCTGTGAGCATTCTGTTTTTGAAATTATGTCTAACTCAATAGATGAAGCAAGAGAGGGTTATGGTAATAAAATTTGCATAACCCGTTTTCTTGACGGTTCAATTGAAGTGCAGGACTTTGGCCGCGGTATTCCTGTTGACTATAATAAAAATGAAGAAAAATATAACTGGGAACTTCTTTTTTGCGAAATGTATGCAGGCGGTAAATATGATAACGGTGGGGATAACTATGAATTTTCACTCGGACTCAACGGTCTCGGCCTTTGCGCAACCCAGTATGCTTCAGAATATATGGACGCTGAAATTCATACAGACGGATATAAATACACGCTTCATTTTGAAAAGGGCGAAAATATCGGCGGACTTAAGAAAGAAAAATATGAAAAAAAGGATACGGGTACGCGCATTAAGTGGAAGCCGGATTTAGAAGTTTTTACGGATATAAATATACCTATTGAATATTTTAAAGATACTATTAAAAGGCAAGCTATTGTTAATGACGGTGTTAAGTTTATACTTAAAGACCAAACTACTGCATCAAAATTTGAAACATTTGAATTTTGCTATAATGACGGTATTATGGATTATGTTAAAGAACTTGCAGGTGATAACGCTTTCACCACACCGCAATACTGGGAGTGTGAAAGAAAGGGCAAGGATAGGGAAGACTTGCCTGAATACAAGCTTAAAATAAAAGCGGCAATATGCTTTTCACTTAAAACTCAACTTAAGGAGTATTTTCATAATTCAAGCTTTTTGGAACACGGCGGTGCGCCGGAAAAAGCGTTTAGAAGTGCATTTGTAAATCAAATCAACGCTTATTTAAAAGCTAATAACAAGTACGCTAAGAATGACGGTCAGATTAACATTCAGGATGTTGAAGATTGCATTATTTTTGTAGTATCGTCATTTTCAACTCAAACTTCTTACGAAAACCAAACTAAAAAAGCTATAACAAATAAATTTATTCAGGAAGCTATGACGGATTTCTTCCGCAAGCAGCTTGAAGTGTATTTTATTGAAAACAAAATGGACGCAGATAAGATTTCAAATCAGGTGCTTATCAATATGCGTGCCAGAGTAAAGGCTGAAAATACAAGAAAAACTCTTAAAACATCTTTGCAGTCAAAAATGGATATGACTAACCGTATTCAAAAATTTGTTGACTGCCGCTCTAAAGATGTAAACGAAAGGGAAGTATTTATAGTAGAGGGTGATTCTGCGCTCGGTGCTTGTAAGCAGGCGAGGGACGCATCATTCCAAGCTATTATGCCTGTTCGCGGTAAAATATTAAATTGCCTTAAATCAGACTATGATAAAATTTTTAAAAGCGAGATTATTACCGACTTGATTAAAGTTTTAGGTTGCGGTGTTGAAGTTAAAAGCAAAGCAGCTAAAGATTTATCACTTTTTGATATGGATAATCTGCGTTGGTCAAAGATACTTATTTGTACCGATGCCGATGTTGACGGCTTCCATATCAGAACACTTATTTTAACTATGATTTATAGGCTTATGCCTAAAATTATTGAAGCAGGAAAGGTATATATTGCCGAATCTCCGCTTTATGAAGTTACTTGCAAAGACCAAACTTATTTTGCATATAACGAAAAAGAAATGGATGAAATTAAGGCAGAAATCGGTGACCAAAAATATACCGTTCAGCGTTCAAAAGGACTTGGTGAAAATGAGGCTGAAATGATGGCTTTAACCACTATGAACCCTAAAACAAGGCGTCTTATTAAAGTTACACCTGATGATGCACAAAAAACATCAGAAATGTTTGATTTGCTTTTGGGTGATAATTTGGATGGTCGAAAAGAATATATTTCAGATTACGGACATCTTTATCTTGATGCCGCAGATGTAAGCTAAGGAGGTGATTTGTTTTGGCTAAAAGAAAAAATGTTAAAGACGAAGCAAAAAGTCAGCCTCTTGCAGATAATGTTCATATCAAAGGTGCAGGCTCTATTCAAAATGAAGTTATTACAGATACATTAACAGATAACTTTATGCCTTATGCTATGAGTATTATTCTTTCGCGCGCCATTCCGCAGATTGATGGATTTAAACCGTCACACAGAAAGCTTCTTTATACAATGTATAATATGGGGCTTTTGCAGGGCGGCACAATCAAAAGTGCTAATATAGTAGGCCGCACAATGCAGCTTAACCCGCACGGTGATGCTGCGATTTATGAAACTATGATTCGTCTTTCCCGCGGTAATGAAACCTTGCTGTATCCTTATGTTGAATCAAAGGGCAACTTTGGTAAAGCATACAGTAAAAATATGATGTACGCGGCTTCCCGTTATACCGAAGCCAAGCTTGCACCGATTTGCCACGAACTTTTTGATGATATAAAGTCAGACACTGTTGATTTTGTCGATAACTACGATAATACAATGAAAGAGCCGACTCTTTTGCCGGTTACTTTTCCGTCAATTCTTTGTAATGTGACTACGGGTATTGCTGCCGGTATGGCATCATCAATTGCATCTTTTAATCTTAAAGAAATATGTGACACCACAATTGCGCTTATGAAAAATCCTGACCACGAAGTCAGCGATACTCTTCTTGCACCCGATTTTGTGGGCGGCGGATATATACTTTATGATAAAGACGAGCTTAATAAAATTTATAAAACGGGCAGAGGTTCTGTTAAAGTGCGTGCAAAATACAGCTATGATAAAAAATACAACTGTATTGATATTACCCAAATTCCGCCGACAACTACAAGCGAAGCAATTATTGATAAAGTTGTTGAACTTGTAAAAACAAACAAGGTTAAAGAAATAAGCGATATTCGTGATGAAACAGACCTTTCAGGCTTGAAAATCACTATTGATTTAAAACGCGGAATTGATGCGGACAAGTTTATGACTAAACTTTATAAAATCACTCCGCTTCAAGACTCGTTTAGCTGTAATTTCAATATTCTTATTAAGGGCAGACCTGTTGTTTTAGGCGTTAGGGACATACTTCTTGAATGGGTTGATTTCAGGCTTGAATGTATCAGAAGAAGAATTACTTTCAATCTTAATAAAAAGAAAAATCAGCTTCATTTATTAAAAGGCCTTTCAAAAATTTTGCTTGATATTGATAAAGCTATTAAAATTGTAAGGGAAACCGAAAGCGAATCAGAGGTTGTACCAAATCTTATGATTGGCTTTGGTATTGATGAAATACAGGCTGAATATGTGGCTGAAATAAAGCTTCGCCATTTAAACCGTGAATATATTTTAAAACGCATTAAAGATATTGAGCAGCTTGAAAATGATATTGTTGAACTTGAATCGAT
>CAVLCX010000167.1:0-4439 GCA_963661525.1 bacterium | reverse complement strand
GATTTATTATATATAATATTCATCAATAAGCTGAGTTCTGCTTTTATCCAAAATATCCTGAAGAGTTATTGAATCAAGATATTCATTTATGACTTTATAAAGCCCTTTCCAAACACCTACTGTCATACAGGTTTCGTATTTATCACACTGGTTTTCTTCATCTTCAAGGCAGGCAACGGGAGCAAGGCTGCCCTCGGTAATTCTTAATATATCGCCGACTGTGTAGCTTTGCGGTGATTTTGCAAGCATATATCCGCCCTGGTAGCCCCTTGTTGTTTTAAGCAAGCCGGCTCTGTTTAATATAGGCACAATCTGTTCCAAGTATTTTTTTGATATATCCTGCCTTTTGGCAATGTCCTTAAGTGCTACAAAACCGTCTTTTTGATTTTGTGCAAGGTCAAGCATAAGCCTTAAAGCATATCTTCCCTTTGTAGAAATTTTCAAATTATCGCTTCCTTTTTACTTCATAACCTAATTATACCATGGGTTTTATATGTATTCAATAGTGAAACGATATTTTTTTAGTTTGCTATACATATTTCTTTTCGGTACCGTTATTTATATTTAAGCAATAGCCGATATTTTTACCGTCGAGCGAATATTTAATTGAAATATCGCCGTTTTGATTCATATCAACATATTTGATTTTTGCTTTGCTTTGGCTTGTGACTGTTGCAAAGTATTCTTTTTGCTCACTGTTATATGTTGAAACATCATCGCTCACAAATAACAGATTGCCAAACAAACTTGCTGTTTTTGCAATCAATTTTCTTTGTGAAAAAGGCATTTTTATATTGTTATCACGAAGCAGAAAAACATCCGGGTCATTTAAAAACGCCCTGCCGTCAAGCTGCCTACGAAAGATTGTATTAAGCAAAGCGTGCTTTGTTGAAACATCTTCACGGGAAAAAGGTTTTTTATTCCAATTGAGTGCCATATCTGCGCCGATTCTGCAAAAATCAACTTTTCCGAATGCCGGTGCAAGCGGAACACCGCAACCTAAAATAAGCTTATCACCGCAAAGGTTGCGCAAAAGTTCCATAGCGTCACACATAATTTCGCCGCGGCTTTTATTATTATGCGGAATAATACAGCAGGCGTAGAGAAAATCGAGCTTTACCATATCGTATCCCCAGGTGTTAAGCACGGTATCAAAAACTTTCTTTAAATACTGCCTGACTTCTTCGTTATAAATATCAAGCGCGTAAAATCCGCCCCAATTATGCGAAGCAAACGGTATTTTGCCTGCCTCGTTTTTTACAAACCAATCTTTATGCTCCCTGTAAATGTATGATTTCGGAGTTGCGGCAAAAGGAGCAAGCCATAACCCTGCAAGCATATTGTGGCTGTGGATATTATCTGCAACAGATTTCATACCGGACGGAAACTTTTTATCATCGGCAATGAGCCAATCACCTACGGTTCTTTCATACCCGTCATCTACTTGAAAAATATCAATTTTAGAATTAAGTTTTGATATTGAATCAAGGTCACGATTAACTATTTCTTCGGTTACACTTGTGTAGTAATTATACCAAGTAGTGTAGCCGCACATTCTTTTTGCACTCGGCTTTTTAATCTTTATAATTTCAAAATATTTATCAAATGCGGCTTCACTTTCATCAATAATATCGCATATTTCAAGAATATTGATTTCTTCTCCGCTTTTATACTCAACACCTTCAAGGTCTTTTTCAATGGTAACGGATGAATTATTTGTATCAAATGTGATTATGGTGTAACCGTTCTTTTCGCTTAATGATGCAAAAAGGCGAATATCATTTTCGTTTCTTATGTAGGCATAAGAATATCCGTAAAAAATCCCTGCTTTTTCCGGATATTTATGAAAAGTGAGGTCGCCTGCACCCCAAATACCTCTGATGTTAAGTTTCTTTTTATCAAAAACAGATAAAAATTTCGGATTGAAATCAGTACGCATATCTTCATTTGGCGCATATTCCCTTGATACTGTCCAACTCTGGTATCCGTTAACAAAAAACTTGCTGTTTTGTGAAAATGAAATATCACCCGTCACTTCAAATTTTTGAAATGTTATATCTGTTTTCGGCAATAAAGTTAAAGTGAAAATATCGCCCTTGATTTCTTCCATTATTTCAAAATCGGCAGTTTTGCTGTGGTTGGTTTTATGAGTTTTGCCGTTTGCGTTATATATAATGTTATATTTGTATCCCATATTATTTACCCCTTAATAAATATGATGTGCTGAAAAAATTACTGCGATTACAGTATTTCGCGCCCTTCTTCTTCAGGATAATACATACCCCATTCATTGCGGATAAATGTCATAATATCCATAACATCTTTGGTAAAGTTTAAGCGCATATCAAAGTTTTCAAGCACTGCTTTTTCCATATCTTCAATTTCGTATTCAAGTGCTTTTTCCGTATTCCCGGCGTTAATAACTTCTTTTTCGCCTGTTTCGGTATAAGTGATTACTGCTTCGTCGCCGCGCGGATATTCAAAAATTTCAATATACCCTTTATCAAAGCTTATTGTACCTCTTTTAGGCTGCTTTGCGCGAAGGGATAGGATAATGCTTGCCATTTCATCTTCTTTGTTTTGCAGCAAAATTCCGGCAGTTTCATCAACACCCGAAGACGCATATTTAACCTGCGAAGTAATTTTATGCGGCTTTGATGTCATAAACCACCTTACAAAAGATATAGCATAAACACCAATATCAAGCATAGCGCCGCCGGCAAGATTGCGGTTAAAAAATCTGTTATTCATATCATATGGCTTGTAACTGCCGAAATTCATTTGTATAAGCTTAAGTTCACCGAGTTTGCCTGAAGATATTATTTCATTAAGCCTTTTGTAAATCGGCATATGATATATAGTCATAGCTTCGGCTAAAACAACATTGTTTTCTTTAGCTAAATTTATAGCCTCGTCAAGTTCTTTGCTGTTGAGAGTGATTGATTTTTCACAAATTACATTTTTTCCGCTTTTAAGTGCTTTTCGCAAATATTCAATATGAGTGTTGTGCGGAGTTGAAATATAAATTATGTCAACATTTTCATCTTCAAACACTTCGTCAATGCTGTCATAAACTTTTTCGATTTTATATTTATTTGCAAAATCAATTGCCTTTTGGTGAGTGCGGTTTGCAACGGAATAAAGCGTTCTGCCTTTTGCCTGCATAGCTTCGGCAAGTTGATTTGCAATAACACCGCAACCGAGTGTTGCCCAATTAAGCTGTTTCAAATTTATCACTCCTTTTGAACTCATTATACTTTAGAATTTTCATATAGTCAATTACTATAAATTGTAATTGAAATAAAGCCTATATAATGTTATAATTAAACTGAATAAATTTACGGAGATACAAAATATGCCAAAGGAAGAAAAGGATTACAAAACAAACGATAATTTGATTATAGGCAGAAATGCTGTTATAGAGCTTCTTAAAAGCGGCAGGGAAGTCGAAAATGTGCTTATTGCAAAGGGCGAAAGGGAAGGCTCAATTAACCGTATTGTTGCAATGTGCAAGGAAAATAAAATTGTAGTTAAAACGGTTGACAGAAAAAAGCTCGATTTTATGTGTGCGGGCGCAAATCATCAGGGCGTGGTTGCAAATGTGCCGGCTCACAGTTATTCAAGCGTTGAAGAAATATTGGAATATGCAAAAAGCAAGGGCGAAGCTCCTTTCATCATAATTTGTGATGAGATTGAGGACAGCCATAATCTCGGTGCGATTATACGAAGTGCGGAGGCTTGCGGCGCTCACGGTATAATTATTCCGAAAAGAAGAAATGTAGGATTGAATTTTATTGTAGCAAAAACTTCGTGCGGTGCGCTTGAATATGTTAAGGTTGCAAGGGTAGGCAATCTTGCGGCTACTATTGATGAACTTAAAAAGCAGAATATTTGGGTGTACTGTGCAGATATGGATGGCCAACCGTGGTGTAAAACTGATTTTTCGGGCGGATGTGCGCTTGTTATCGGCAATGAGGGCAGCGGAGTAGGCAGGCTTGTAAAAGAAAAGTGCGATGTTACCGTTTCACTTCCAATGTGCGGCAAGGTTAATTCGCTCAATGCTTCTGTTGCCGGAAGTATAATTATGTATGAAATTGCAAGGCAAAGACTTGGCCTTTAATTTGTGTAAATTGAGAGTGGGGAATTATGAACGATAGCTTATCAATTGATGAAATAATAAAACAGGCTGAAGAAATAAGAGAAAAAACAGTTAAAAAGGCACAATCGGCGCTTGAAGATGTGAATAACAGTGCCAAGGAGATAACCGAGCGTGAAATTGAAGTGCCTAAGCCTGAGCCTGAAAATATAAAAATCGCTTCAAAATCAGATAAAATTTCAAAATTCAAGCAAAATGAAGTTACGGACAAAACAAAGGTATCACCTGCAATTAAGGCGGATGATAAAACAAAGCAGATTGAATTTAAGCCAAAGTCAAATCA
>CAVLCX010000166.1:0-4449 GCA_963661525.1 bacterium | reverse complement strand
AAATAAAACAATTCAAGGTTCAACAAGTAATACAAGCGGTGAATTTTATTTAAGTAACATTATACTTACACAAAATGTTACTTCGTCAATCAATTCTACTGCAATAGGTGTTGATATAAGCACCATAAAATCAACATTTAGAAATTTTGGTATAATTCAACAAGGAAGCGGTAATAACTCGTACAATACATTAGGAATTGCAACACGAAACAAAAGTACAGATTCAAACACAATAATTGATAATTTCAACTTTGACTCAACAGTAACCGGTGGAAATTATCAGACTGCTGTTCAACCATTCGGAAATACTGTAATAAGTAATTTTAACATTACTATAAATACTGTTAATGCATGTACAAGGGCATTTAATGCTTCATCATCAGCTATTAAATTCACCGCTAAAGGTGGAAATATTGATTTGAAATCAAATCGTGAAATAAACGATGATTCAACAATAGCTGTCAATATATGTGCTTCTGTTGAAAGTAATATAAAAGATGTAAATATCAAATTAAAAGGAAACACTTCTGTAATAAGAGGCATACAGTTTCCAGCTAATTCTTGCAATAACAAAATAGAAAATGTAACAATAAATCTCGAATCAAATTCAAATAATATTTTTGGAATTGCAACTTTTGGTAATGATTTAACAATGATTGATTCAGATATTCAAGTAAACTCAAAAAATGCTCAAAATGGTAACATTATTTCCGGAATTACCGGAAATAATAAATATACAAACGAGTATTTAAAAGTAATCAATTCAAAAATTTCTGTTAATTCTGAAGGAAATAATCAACCTATTGTTAGCGGAATAGAACTTTGGAAATATGATTTAGATGTCAATGGAAGTGAAATCACAACGAATTCTATTAACTCAAATCAAGATTACGGAATTCGAACTACAAACGAAAATATAAATATTGTAAATACTAATGTTATTTGCGACACGAAGAAGACAAGCACCGGTATTGCGGTTAAAGTTGAAAATGATTCAAATGTTACAAATAAAAAAACATATATAACAAAATCTGATATATACGGAAAACATGATGGTGTTATTACATCAGAAAATAATAAAACAGAAATTAAAAATTCAAATATTACTTCTGCAACAGAACCAATCACAATTAAAGAAAATGCTGATGTTTACGATTCAATAATTAAAGTTATTAACAGAGATAAATATAATACAGATGACATAGCATCTTCTTTTCTCTCAGTAAAAGTAATGAGAAGTGATAATAATGATTCGGCTCGTAATACAATAAATTTCTATAATTGTGAAATAGGAAATCCTATGGATGATGTTTCAAATTATTCATATTATACTTTTGTAACCTATAATGATAGTTGTACATCATGTCCTTTTGATGTTAACATTTATGATTCAATAACATACAGAGGTAAAACAGATTATGTTTATTTAGGAACACCGGTTTCATCATTTGTGAAAAACGGAACAAAAAAATCGACAACATACAATCTATATGGTTCGACAAAAATAATGAAAGATAGTCAAACTGAAATATCGAAAGAACAGATTGCATCGGATATTGAATATTTTAATGAACAAAATAACTGGATTTACCCAGTAAGAGGAAATGTAAGTGATTCTACACCAGATGATGAAAAGTATTATGCATCATTATCGACTCCTAATAAAATTATTGAAGCACATTATTATTGTGCAGACAGCACACCAAAGTCATATGCATACGAAGATACATGTGGATTATATGATAAACGATGAAAATAAGAGAGAAATCGTTATTGATTTCTCTCTTTTGTTATGTACTTTTTTGTTTTTTTTACTATATAAACATGAATAGTAAAGGAGGATTTTTATGAGTACAAAATCAATAAAAATATTGACAGTTTTAATTTCGATAGCACTAATTACCTGCGTGGCATTTTTGTTGATATTTAAAATAAATGTTAATAATTCGTATAAACAAACTAATGAAATTATGCAGAGTGTATTGGTGAAAAATTCAAAAGATGAAAATGATATTGATTGGGAAAAATTAAAAACGAAAAATAAAGAGGTTATTGGCTGGTTGTCGATAAATGACACAACAATAAATACGCCTATTGTTCAATCAACAGATAATTCATATTACTTAAAGAAAAATTTTAACAAAAAAAATTCTTTTAACGGTAATCCATTTATTGATTACCGTAACGATATGAATATAGATGATATTAATACTATTATATACGGTCATAATATGAGAGATGGTCAATTATTCGGAGAATTACTTGACATTTATAAAAACTCATCTACGGCAAGTAATTACAAAATAATAAAATTAAAAACGCCAAATGGTGTACACAAATATGCAATAGTTGGTGCTTTTTACACTAATTCAGAACCTGAAGATGATAATGGATATGTTTTTGAGTATAATTCACCTAATTTAGACGAAGGAGATTATGCTGATTTTATAGCACAACTTGAACAGAGGTACATTTTTACATCGGGTGTTGATGTGAATACATCTGATAAACTTTTAACTCTTTCTACATGTGCTTATCAATTTAAAAATGAGAGATTTGTAGTTGTCGCAAGAGAACTTCGTAATGGTGAATCAGAAAACTCAATCAAATTCAATTTTGAAGATGTAAATAATCCGAGGTATCCCGACAAATGGTATAAAGTAAACCACAAAAATAACATTTACAAAAATATGCCTAAATGGTCATTAGACGAGTAATAATAGGAGGTGAAAATACGATGTTTAAAAAATTGATTAACGAAATCAAAAAACTTGAATCATTAAAACAGGCTAAACTTGAACAAAAAGCTAAACTTGATGCAGAAATCAAAATTATTGAAGCTAAATTAAAGCCCAAATATGCAGCAAGAACCAAATATGAAGAAGCTGAAAAAATGGCTCAAGAAGCTTTAGATTTTGATGCAAGGGAAGAATAATTTGAAATAATCGTTTGACACATTCTCGTGAGTTTAGTTATAAGGGTGTTTACTAATTACAGACGATTCTAAAAATAATTATGTAAAAACATATTTTTTTTACTATATAACTATGTAGCAATAAAAAGAAGCTATTTGCTATATCACTTTATCTCTGCGGAGTTACAGTGATTCAAGTGATCGTGTTAAGTTACTTGTGAGGTACTTAACTTGGCATAAGATATTTTTTCGGTTTTAGCCTTGTGCAAGAATGCACTAAATCATAACCATACGAGTAACAAATAAAGTTAGGACTTTTTGTATTGAGTGGCTAAAAAGCTACGCATAGTTTTTCTAACGATATAATGGATGCTTTGTAAAAGTGTACATATTACTTATCTGAAATTATATCGCCGTCATTAAACGAGTAGCCCCGGCATATGGCATGTACGCAATAATATGCTTGTTGTTTTGGTAACTTTGGCATTAGCCTTTGTTATATACAAAAAATCAGCATAAAAATTTAATAAAAAGCGCTATGAATTCATTTTCGGATATTTTGATAAGTTTCTTTTTGTCTTTATACATTTCAGTGAAAGTTTTGCTGATTCCTTTCTCTGAAATGTATCTAATAGGGTAGAATTAGCTGCCTGATACTATCGCTAAACATTTTTGTTAGATAGTAATGAATGAGCAAAGGTTAAATAGTTAGTCCGCTTGCAATTATGTCAGAGCATGAGATAGTGCTATTTAACAATGTTTAACTTTGTGATTTGAGGTTTTAGAACTATCTAAAATTGCATTGTACTAAAAGCCCCCTTTCAAAGCTATATAGTAATAATTTCGTTTTGGAACGGCATGAAATTACATAATACTGAAAAAACAGGAATATAGCCAAATGGTAAGGCAACGGACTTTGACTCCGTTATTTGTAGGTTCAATTCCTGCTATTCCTGCCATAAAAAAATCAACACAGACAATTCTCCTCATTCAATATAATATAAAAAAGACGAAACACTACATAACAAAGCAAAAGTTTTGTTGATTTCTTTTGCTTTATTGTAAAAAATAATGCAGATATGATGTAATCGGTAGCATACAACTCTTCCACAGTTGGTGAGCGAGTTCAAACCTCGTTATCTGCTCCAAAATATTCTCCATTAGTTCAGAAGGTAGAACGGTAGACTGTTAATCTATATGTTATTGGTTCGAATCCAATATGGAGAGCCAAACGGACCGTTAGCTTAGCAGGTAAAGCAACCGGCTCATAACCGGTAAACCATGGGTTCAAGTCCTATACGGTCCACCATTTGTGTCATTAGCTCAGTAGGTAGAGCAACAGGTTTTTAAGATAGCCATCAAGAATTCTCCTTATTTCAATGAGGCTTTGGAACAACAGTTACTATATTGAAACAATAGGTTCAATATCTGAGGATGTAATCAAGCAATACATTGAAAAACAATAAAAGGTGGTGATTTGATTGAGCATAACTAACAGAGCTATAAAGTGTCGTATATATCCAAATGAAGAACAA
>CAVLCX010000165.1:0-4499 GCA_963661525.1 bacterium | reverse complement strand
AGCAGGTGGTTTTTTGTTTCGCACCTTTCGGTGCTCAACTGCCTAAAGGCACTAATAATAACAAAGCAGGGCGGTTGCCCACCCTGCTTTGTAAAAATAAAAAATCTGCCAATACCTTTAATATAAGAATGCAAAGAATTGAAATCGTAATAACAAAAAGCAATAAAATTTATTTTGTTACAGTTCCACTAATATCAAATTTTGGAGTTATCTGATCAGCATATTGGTGCGAAGAAAAATATAGTCTATATGTTCCCTTGGATTTTGTATAACTTTTTTTAAATCCAACACCGCCTTTGCAGTTTTTTGTATCTCCTGTATCGCTATATTTAAGAGTTCCTTTTTTTTGCAAATTCACATCCAAACGAGCATCTGTATATTTTGCATAAGCCGGATTTAGTGATTGATTATGATCAATCGTAATTGTGGTTTCTTCTGACAATGTGAAATTTGAAACAGATGCTTTTGCCATAATCCCCGTACCATTATAAGACATCAATCGTGTACTTGCTGCAAATGCGGTAGTTGTACCTGCCAATAAAATAAAACATAAAATAAATGTTGTAATCTTTGATAAAAAACAAGTTTTTTTCATTTAAAAGTCCTTCCTTTATAATTGAATTTAAGTTATAAGATGTTTAAATATAATTTTTGTTAGGATGATTTCAATTCTGAAATTTTATACTCAACAATAAAAATATTTGCAATCAATATATGAATGTCTATTCCACAATTATCTGCCATTTTTTAAATATAAAATACCCTATATGAATCCCGATAAAATAAAGTAAAATATCGAAAACATCAAAAAATCCACGCATTGTTGCAACCTGAATAAGCTCAATTGCCAAAGATATCACAATTGAAAAGATAAAAAGGTTGCTGTATTTTAGCTTTCGCACAAAATACCCCATTGGGATAAATACAGCAAGATTCATTATGCTTTGAATTGCCATTTCCCAATTTGAAAAAGTATCTATTAAACCGGTTAAGGGATTAAATATAAATACTCGTTCAATTGAAGATCGTAAAAATAGTGCAACAAATAATATTGCAAAGTAAGTAACACACATAATAAAAAACAAGTACTTATTTACTCTTTTATTGATGATTAAGTTCAAAGCAGCTATACATCCTGCTACGAGTATAACAAGAGCCAAAATACTTACGACAGTATATTTAATACCTGAACTTTCGATAAACAACGGTATAGCTTCCATAATGACACTATAATATAATAAATATCCTATAATTGCCCCCAATAATGCTATAACAAAATTCTTCAATAACTTCTTACCGTTAATTTTTTTCATAGTTAACTTATATGATTAGTTAATAACTAAATAATACCCTTTCTAAAATATTCATTTCATTAGCAAAAGCAGTAATTGTTCCACTAGATACAATTATAATTATACTACTAATAAAGAAATTATTTTATTTGTTATTTTCATTTTTTCTCCTTTCTTCAAAAACAATTGTTTTAAGAACCACTTATTTGTACTTATAAACAACTTCTGTTTCATTGCCTGCTGTAAATGTAACTTTTAATCTGTAGTTACACAAAACATTGATATTTCTCGATTCGGACATAGCCAAAACAGTTCCTGTTTTACTGCTTGTCCATGTTTCAACAGTTTCGTAGCCTTTCGACTTTTCTTTCTGCAACTCCATTTTGATTTTTAAAGGAACAGAATTATTAGCTTTCAGCGTAGCTGAACAAATGGCTTTAATTCCTGATATTTCAATTTTTTCAAAATGATTTGATAAATTTACGAATAAAGGAGCAACTTCATTATCATAATTAACAGTCGCATTAGCTACAAACACATTACCGAATATCATTAAAAATGATAAAAGAATCAGAATAAATTGTTTGAGTCTTTTTTTTTGCTTAGTCACAATACACACCTCCTCTCTAATTATCCCCTCATTATACATAATCCCTAAAAAATTCCATTTTGTGATAAAAAAATAAAAAAGAACCGAAGTTTCGGCTCTTTTCACAAATCATTATTCTACATTTTGTGCAATTTTCACAAGTTCGTCTTTTTCTATATTTCCTGATATTATGTAAATGTAATTTCCGTCATTAAAAATTATTCCTTTTTCATTATTATTTGACCTATAATATACAGCATCAATACCGTTAATCTTGATATTTTCAGGTTCGTAATGTTCCGTATCAAATCCTACGCTTCCCGATAATTCAAGTTTATCAACAACAAAATTTCTGTCACCTTTTTCATATTGGACTACAAACCCATAATCAGCACCTTTTTCAAATCCGGCAGGAATGTATTTTATATTTAAAGATTTTACTCTTTTTGATTTTTTCTTATCAACCACATTATATTCCGAATGGTTAGAAAATTTATCGACAATATATTCTCTGCTTTGAGGAATGGCAAATGCTGTTGTCGCAATTGCAAGCAAAACAGCAGCAATAAGCAAAACTTTAATTGTACCTTTTGACAGTTTAATCTTCTTATCTTGCTCACCGTAAATTATTTCGTTTATTACTTTGTTGTGCTTTTTACTAAACTTATGCTTTGGCAAGTCGGCAGGAAAAGAGTCAGCCCAATTTTCAGCCGAAAGCCACAGTGCTTCTTCAAATTCCGACATTTTCATCATTTCCTTTCCTCTAATATTTTTCTTAATTTATTTCTTGCATATTCTAACCTTTTTCGCACATAGGAATCTTTAACATTATAAATCTCTGCTATTTCTTTACTTTTATAGTTGTATAAATATTTAAAATGAAAGAACACTCTGCTTTCTTCATCCAATACATCATCAATAATTGCTAAAATCTCAATTTTTGCAAAGTTTTCATAATATTTCAAATCTGCTGTTTCATTATCATTTTCAATCTCAATAAATTCTGTTTTTTGATAATCATTGTAAATATCTATCGCAAATCCCGTTACAATTGTGGATAAATAAATTTTTGTTTTCTTTGAATTTATTTCGCCTATTTTAACAAAATGTTTTGCTACATATAGAAAAGTTTCCTGCACGCACTCTTCTGCATCTTCAATGCAGTTCGTTCTTTTGAGTGCTATCCAATATAATAGGTCACAATATGTATCATAAAGCAGTTGAAATTTGTCTTTTTCAGTTTGTGTATCAAGCAGATTTAAAAAAAGTCCTATCATATATACATAATCCCTTATAATTTCATTTTTGTGATAAAAAGTTTTAATTTTATTAAAAATCATTAGATTTATTTTGTCAAGAGTATTTGATAAAAAGTAAAAGGGAGAAGCTTTATTACAAAGCTTCTCCCTTCAGCGTGTAGAAAAAGTCAAATTATAAATTTCTACACGCTGGTAGATTTTGAGAAAGTGAGATAAATTTCGTATTTTGCGAGAGGGAGCTGTACGAGGGTACTGCCCCCGAGCAAAAGACGGAAAGCGCCAAAAATGGCTTGGACTCGATGTCCAAGCCATTTTTTCACAATCCCTCCGGCTGCAACAAGTTGCACCCACCTCCCTTTGCAAGGGAGGCAAAAAGGGTTAATTTATTTTTATTCGGTGCGCTTTAGCCACTTTATCGACAGTCTAAAGGGTGAAGCTTTATTACAAAGCTTCTCCCTTAACCATTATACTTTATATCAATAATTTTCAGCACTTATTTCAAAAAAGCTTTGCGGGTGGTTACAAGTTGGGCAAACTTCTGGTGCTTTTGTGCCGACTACAATATGGCCGCAATTGCGACATTCCCAAATTTTAACCTCACTTTTTTCAAATACTTTCATTGTTTCAACATTTTCAAGAAGTTTTCTGTATCTTTCTTCGTGATGTTTTTCAACTGCAGCAACAAGTCTGAACTTTGCCGCTAATTCAGGAAAGCCCTCTTCTTCAGCTGTTTTTGCAAATTCAGCGTACATATCAGTCCACTCGTAATTTTCACCGTCGGCAGCCGCCTTAAGATTTGTTGCGGTATCTGAAATACCTTCCATTTCCTTAAACCACATTTTTGCATGTTCTTTTTCATTATTTGCTGTTTTTAAAAACAAATCCGCAATCTGCTCAAGCCCCTCTTTTTTAGCAACAGATGCAAAATAAGTATACTTATTTCTTGCTTCGGATTCACCTGCAAAAGCAGCTTCAAGATTTTTTTGTGTTTTAGTACCGTCATATTTGCTCATAGTTTTTACCTCCAAAAATATATTGATTAAAAATCAACTGATTATACTTTAATAATACATTTATATATAAAAAAAGTCAATAAAACAAAAGCCTTGAGTAAAACAAAAGTTAAACTCAAGACTTTTTGTGTAATATCGTGTAATAGTAGCATTACACAGAGGTTGGGCTACATAATATTTTCTTTGATAACTATATCATCACCGTTAAGCCGAGCTATAATTCCGTTTGAATCAACTGTTGCATATAGCTTTGATTTTGAAATATTTTTCAGCTTATACTTAACATCGGGATATACACCTTTCATCTCATTGCAAAACACTGCAATATCAGGCATTAACTTTTTTA